>NZ_JAKMAY010000259.1:0-8341 GCF_022015835.1 Streptomyces sp. ICN903
GGGGAGAAGGGGATGGGAAGGAGCCGCGGTCGCGGCGGACGGGCGCGGTCATCGTGAGCACCAGAGCTTGTCAGGTGCAAGACATTCCAGCTGGTTCGAAAGGCTCCCGCCGCCCGTTGTGAGCCGGCGCCCGCCCGGCTACGTTCCCACCGTCCCGCAGCCGGCGGCCGGCGCGTTCCGCGGGCTGCGCCCCCACCCTCACACCACGAGGAGCCACCGCATGTCTTCGCGATCCCTCACGCCCCCCGCCTCGCGGCGCCGGCCGCTCGGGCGGCTCCTGGCCTCGCTGGCCGGAATGCTGGCCGTACTGGCCGGAACGCTCACCGCGGCTCCGGCCGCGGCGGCGGCGGAGGCCGGCACGCTGGCCGCCCCCAACTTCAAGGCCCCCTACGCCTGCGGCCAGAGATGGACCTACAGCCACCACTCCGCGGAGGTGCGCCGCGCGCTGGACTTCGTCCGTGCCGACGGCGGCTCCACCGCGGGCGCCCCCGTCCTGGCCTCGGCGGCGGGCACGGCCACCCGGCACTACCAGGCGGGCGGCGCGGGCAACTACGTCGTCATCGACCACGGCGGCGGCTGGAAGACGTACTACTTCCACCTGGCGTCCTTCTCCGTGGCGAGCGGCGCCTGGGTCGGGCAGGGGCAGCAGATCGGCACCACCGGCAGCACCGGCAACTCCTCCGGCGCCCACATCCACTACGAGCAGCTCTACAACGGCGTCGGGCAGAACATCCGCATCAACGGCTCGGCCCTGGCCTACCCCGGCAGCTACCACCAGTACTACCTCACCAGCGACAACGGCTGCGGCGGCGGAAGCAACTTCACCACCTGGGGCTCGGGCGTACGCGTGCGCGCCGACGCCTACCTCTCCTCGGCCGTGGTGACCACCCTGGCCGGTCCCACCCGGGTCACGGTCGTCTGCCAGAAGCAGGGCGACACCGTCAACGCCGAGGGCTACACCAACAACTGGTGGAGCAAGCTCCGCGACCAGGGCGGCTTCATCTCCAACATCTACATCGACCACCCCTACGCCAAGCTGCCGGGCGTACCGAACTGCTGACGCGCGGCGCGGCGGAACGCGACACGAGGGGCCCGGCCGTGCGGCCGGGCCCCTCGGCTCCCCTCACCTCGGCCGATCGGGTTGGATGGGGCGGAGCGCCGCCGAACCATCGGCGGGCGGCCTTACACGGAAGAGGGGCAGTCAGCACATGGGATTCACGCCGGGCCGCCGCATCACCCACTGCCCGTACTGCGGGACGCGCTACGCGGACGGCGCCGGGTGGCCCAGGGACTGCGCGGGTTGCGGCGAGACGAACTGGGCCAACCCCCTGCCCGTGGCGGTCGCGCTCCAGCCCGTCGCCACCGCCGGAGGCGGCCGGGGACTGGTGGTGGTGCGGCGGGACATCGAGCCCTTCCGCGGCGAACTGGCGCTGCCCGGCGGTTACATGGAACTGGGCGAGAGCTGGCGGCAGGCCGCGGTGCGCGAGCTGTGGGAGGAGACCGGGCTCGAGGCCGCGGCGCGGGACGTGACCCTCGTCGACGTCCACAACGGGGGCACCAGCCTCCTCGTGTTCGGTCTGCTGCCCGAGCGGGACGCCGCCTCCCTCCCCCCGTCGGCGCCCACGGCCGAGGCCACGGAGTGGATGGTGCTGGAGGAGCCGGCCGAGCTGGCCTTCCCGACGCACACCGAGGTGATGCGCGCGTATCTGGCGGGGGAGGCCGCCGGGCCGACCGTGTAGGGGCGGCGGCCCCCGGGCACGGGCCGCGCGTCGGTGACCGGTGCCGGGCACCGGTGTCACGGGGGCATTTCGCGGTGGTTTCTCCCGTGTCCCGGGAAACTTTCGAGACCGTGTCGCGAGAAGACGTTTACGAGCGCTTCACGTGGCGATACCTTGAAGCAATGGGAGCGCTCCCAGAAGCGGTCGCCGGATGACCCCCACGCACTTCCGGCCGGCCGCCTCCCACGGGAGCGCCTCCGTGCACGGCCGCACACCCGGTGGCGGGCCGCGGCCGGCCCGGCCCGTTCCACGGGCAGGCGCCGGCGGCTGCCCGCCGACGCGGAAGACTCCGAAGGAGACCCCCCACCATGGCTGTTCAGCACACCGCCCGGCGCACGGCGCCGGCCCGCTCCCCCCGCTCCTTAGCCCTCCTCGGGGCCGCCCTGTTCGGCCTCGTCATGGCCTCCGCACCCACCCCGGCGACGGCGCACGGCGCGACCATGATGCCGGGATCGCGCACCTACCTGTGCTACCAGGACCTGGTCAGGAGCGGGCACCAGACGCCCGCCAACCCGGCCTGCGCGGCCGCGGTCCGGGAGGACGGGACCACCGGGCTGTACAACTGGTTCGCCGTGCTCGACTCCAACGGCGGCGGACGCACCACGGGCTACATCCCGGACGGCAAGCTGTGCAGCGGCGGCGACCGGGGACCGTTCGACTTCTCCTCGTACAACGCCGCCCGCAGCGACTGGCCGAAGACGCACCTCACCTCCGGCGCCAACGTCCGGATCAAGCACAGCAACTGGGCGCACCACCCGGGCCGCTTCGACGTCTACATCACCAAGCAGGGCTGGTCCCCGAATAAGGCCCTGGCCTGGGGTGACCTGGAGAAGATCAACACCGTGACCAACCCGCCGCAGTCGGGCAGCGTCGGCTCCGAGAGCGGTCACTACTACTGGGACGTCCGGCTGCCGCAGCGTTCCGGCCAGCACCTCATGTACATCCACTGGACCCGCTCCGACAGCCAGGAGAACTTCTACTCCTGCTCCGACGTCGTCTTCGACGGCGGCAACGGCAACGTGACGTGGTGACCGGGAGGCGCTCCGCACCAGGGACGCGCTGACCTCACAGGGCCCCGCCGGGCTTCTCGGGCGGGGCCCTTCCACGTCCGCCCGCGCCCGCCCCCACTCGTCCATGCGTGTGCCCCGCCGGAGGAACCCGGCGGGGCACACGCATGGACGGGCCCCGCGGATTCGGCCGGTCCGGCGACCCGCGCATCCGGACGGGCACCGGCCTTCCCGCCGCGGCGCGGCGGGTGCGTCCGGGTGACGGGGCGAGCCGCTGACCTGCGGGGAAGCGAGGGCGCCTTCACCCGTGCGGGGCAGCGGGACGAGACGCGCCCCGGGGCGGCCACAAGGGCTCTGAGCTGGGACTTAGCCGATTCGGTCACCGACCGTGATGGATTGCGCGCGCATATGTGCCGATTTAACGTGAATTGCGCGTGGTAGTGATCGGCTCATCACGGGCCGTGACGCAGTCCATGTGTCCTTTCCCCGGGCCCGGTCCCGCACCGGGTCCTCCCCTCCCAGGAGGTTTCTCCACAATGGTCAAGTCGAAGCTCAGCAAGCTCGCCCTGGTCGCCGCCGGTGGCGCCGTCGCACTCGCCACCGCCGCCGGGCCGGCCTTCGCCGAGCCGCCCGCCCCCTCCGCCGACCTCGGCCGGCAGAGCGTCGAGGCCCCGCGCGCCGGTGCCGAGACGCGCAACCCGGAGATGGCGCCGGAGTCGATGGACGACAGGCACCACCACACCTACAAGGGTCGGGTCATCGCCCGCACCGGCCTGAACGTCCGCAGCAAGCCCAACACCCACAGCCGGGTTCTGGCGACCCTGCCCTACGGCAAGATCGTCCACATCGAGTGCAAGGTCAACAGCCAGAACATCGACGGCAACCCGCGCTGGTACAAGCTGGACCGCAAGCACCACCACCACGACGGCTGGGTCTCCGCCCGCTACGTGGAGAACATCGGCCCGGCCCCGAAGTTCTGCCGTCACTGACGGACGGCACCGCCGTCGCTGACGACCGCGGCCGAACCCCCGGCGCCCGTCCCCGCCGCCCACCCGGCGGCGGGGGCGGGCGCCGCCGTGCGCGGGCCGTCCGAAGGGCGGAAAACCCCGCACCGCCGGCGCGCCCGCCGCTAGCGTGCGGTCCATGACGACCGACTCCGCGCACCACCTCGCCCAGGTCAACATCGCCCGCCTCAGGGCTCCGCTGGACTCTCCCCTGCTGCGGGACTTCACCGAGGCCCTCGACCCGGTCAACGCCACCGCCGACGGTGCCGACGGCTTCGTGTGGCGACTGCAGAGCGATTCGGGCAACGCGACGGACGTGCCCGTGCTCGGGGACGACTGGTTGATCATCAACATGTCGGTGTGGCGGGATCTTCCCTCGCTCAAGGCGTTCATGTACGCAGGCCGCCACCGGGAGCTGCTCAAGCGGCGCCACGAGTGGTTCGAGCGGGTCGGCGAGGCGATGGCCGCCCTGTGGTGGGTGGCGGACGGGCACCGGCCCACCGTGGCGGAGGCCGAGGAGCGCCTGCTGCACCTGCGGGAGCACGGGCCGACGCCGTACGCGTTCGACCTGCGCACGGTCTTCGGTCCGTACAGCCGGGAGGACTGATCCGCGGCGGGGCCGGACGCGCCCGCGCGTCCGGCCGGTTACGCGCGGGGGATTGACGGGCTTGCTGACGAGCGGTCTCATAAGAGGCGAGCCAGGTGTGACCGTCAGTAACCCGACAGTGAGGTGGCCGTGCGATGACGACCGCGACCGATGCCGGACGGCTCCGGGACGCCCTCGGGCTGCTCAAGGACCGCGAACAGGTGGCCGAGCGCCTGCTCGAGTCGTCGGCCAGGCACTCCTTCGATCCCGACCGCGAGCTGGACTGGGACGCGCCCTTCGAGGAGGGCAAGTGGTTCTGGCCGCCGGAGCTGGTCTCCCTCTACGGCACCCCGCTGTGGAAGCGGATGTCCGAGGAGCAGCGGATGGACCTCGCCCGCCGCGAGGCCGCCTCCCTCGCCTCGCTCGGCGTCTGGTTCGAGATCATCCTCATCCAGCTGCTGGTGCGGCACATCTACGACAAGCCCATGGACAGCTCGCACGTGCGCTACGCCCTCACCGAGATAGAGGACGAGTGCCGGCACTCCAAGATGTTCACCCGCTTCATCTCCCGGGCGGGGGTGCGGCCGTACCCGGTCTCCAAGTTCCACCACAACCTGGCCCGGGTCCTCAAGACCGTCTCCACCACGCCCGGTTCGTTCACCGCGACCCTGCTGGGCGAGGAGGTCCTGGACTGGATGCAGCGGCTGACGTTCCCCGACGAGCGCGTCCAGCCGCTGGTGCGCGGCATCACCCGCATCCACGTCGTCGAGGAGGCCCGGCACGTGCGCTACGCGCGCGAGGAGCTGCGCCGCCAGATGGTGAGCTGCCCTCGCTGGGAGGCGGAGCTGACCCGGATCAGCTCGGGGCAGGCGGCCCGGGTGATGTCCATATCCTTCGTCAACCCGCAGGTCTACACGGACGTCGGGCTCGACCGCCGCGAGGCGGTCGCCCAGGTGAGGGCGAGCGGCCACCGCCGCGAGGTGATGCAGACGGGCGCCAGGCGACTGACGGAGTTCCTGGACGAGATCGGGGTGCTGCGCGGGGCCGGCCGCAGGCTGTGGCGGAGCTCCGGGCTGCTGGCGTAAGGCTGTACCCGGGCAGGCGGTACCGAGCGGGGCGGCGCGGGCGGTACGGGCGGACGGGACGGGGGCGCCCGGCGGCGGTTACCCTGCCCGCATGACCGCCCCGGCATACCGCAGGCTCACCGTGGAGGAGCGGCGCGATCAGCTCATCGGCTCCGCGCTGACCCTCTTCGCGCACCGCGCCCCCGAGGACGTCTCGCTCGACGACGTGGCCGCGGCGGCCGGCGTCTCGCGCCCCCTGGTCTACCGCTACTTCCCCGGCGGCAAGCAGCAGTTGTACGAGGCCGCCCTCGGCAGCGCGGCCGAGGAGCTGCGGCGGTGCTTCGCCGAGCCGCAGAGCGGCCCGCTCAGCCGCAGGCTGTCGCGGGCGCTGGACCGCTACCTCGCCTTCGTCGACGGGCACGACGCGGGGTTCGCCGCCCTGCTGAGGGGCGGCAGCGTCGCCGAGACGTCCCGGACGGACGCGATCGTGGACGGGGTGCGGCGGGCCGCGGCCGAGCAGATCCTGCTGCACCTGAGGGTGGAACCGGGCCTGGAGCCGGGCCCGCGGTTGCGGATGGCGGTCCGCACCTGGATCGCCGCGGTGGAGGCCGCCTCGCTGATCTGGCTCGACGAGGGCAAGCAGCCGCCGCTGCCCGAGCTGCGCGACTGGCTGGTGGACCACTTCCTCGCCCTGCTCGCCGCCACCGCCGCCGGCGACGCGCGGGCGGCGCGTGTCGCCCGCGCCGCGCTGGCGCTGGAGCGGCCGGACGGGCCGGCGGGGCGGCTGGTGCGGCAGGTGGCCCCGGTGGTCGGCGACGCCCTCCACCTGCTGTGACACTGGAGCGGTGAGAAGCGAGGAGACGGCGTTCACCGGCGGGCCGATGGACGGGCGGGTGCTGCCCGTTCTGCTCGGCCCCACCGGGCGTCCGCCGAAGTACTACGAGATCCCCGTCCCCGATCCGGCGGGCGGCCGGCCCGTCGTCCACGTCTACCGCCTGGAGGCGGTGACCGGCGGCGGGAGGTGGTCGGTGCTGCCGCGCGGCTGGCGGTACGTGTACCGGCCGGAGGGCAGGCAGCGGCGCGCTCCGAGGTGGCCGTGGAGCCGGCCGGGCACAGGGGCCGGGGGAACCGGGGACCGCTGAGCACGGAGCGCGGAGCGGCGGCCCAACTCACCCTGATCCTTCGGGAGTTGTAAGAGAACCTTAAATGAGAGCGCTCTCAGGCAAAAGTCTTGACCTTTGAACGGGCTCTCAGCACAGTGGCCTCGTCCGGCCTCCCCACCCTTCGGGCCGCGGCCGGACGCACGGCTCTGCCTGTCGTGCCCATGCCAATACCACGTCCGTCAGGAGATCCCCACCGTGGTGTCACGCAGAAGGTTCCTCGGTCTGTCAGCCGCGGCCGTCTCGGCCCCCGTCATCGGATACGCCGCCACGTCCTCGGGCTTCGCCGCCGGCCCGTCCGCCGGTGTGGCCGCCGCCGTACCGACCGTGCGATTCGCCAACGAGACCGGCCGGTCCACCGCGTTCGCCTACGTCCACGCCGACGTGCCCGGCGGCGGGCAGGGCTTCCTCAACCCCTCCACCGGCCGCCTGGACCCGATCCCCAACCCGGCCGAGCGGATGCACGACCTGAGCGGCTTCCTTCGATCGCACCGGATCCCGTTCGGCCGGGACATCCCCCTCAACGACCACCTCACCGGCGGCCGGGCGTACGTCTCGCTCGGGCAGAGCATCTCCTTCTTCGCCAACCCCAACGCGGGCGGCGCCGCCGGCGCCCTCGTCCAGCCGTCGGCCGCCAACCCCGCCGACCCCTCGTACCGCACCGCCTGGGACTACTGCGAGTTCACCTACAACCCGAGCGGGATCTGGGGGAACATCACCTGCGTGGACGGCGTCGCCCTGCCCATCTCCCTGACCCTCACCCCCGGCAGCGGACAGGTGCAGCACGTCGGCGGCATGCCCGCCGGCGGGACGGCGGCGCTGGCCGAGCGGCTGCGCCGGGCCGGCGGCGACTGGGGGAAGTGCGCGCTGTACGACGGCGACCGCCTGGTGCGGGTCTCCAGCCCCGCCAAGCTCCCGGGCCTGGGCACGGAGGTGTTCGCCGGGCACTACCGCTCCTACGTCGACCAGGTGTGGCACGCCTACCGCGCCGACGGCGGCCGGGACCTGCGGATCACCCTGGGCGACGTCTGGCCGGGCAGGACCGTCACCGGCCGGACCCACGGCGACCGGCTGGTCTTCGAGGGCATCACGGACGGCTCCCCGAACTCTTTCGCCAGGCCGGGGACGGCCGGCACCACCGCCGAGGCCGACATCTTCGGCTGCGACGGCACCCTCCACGGGATCAACGCCACCCAGCAGGGGCGCATCGCCGCCGTGCTGGGCGCCGCGCTGTGCCGCACCACGCTGCTGAGCAACCCCTCCCAGCCCGACGCGGTCTCCGCCGAGTTCTACACCCACGGCCCCCGGCACGAGTACGCGCGGGCCGTGCACGAGCTGGCGGCCGACGGCCGCGGCTACGCCTTCCCCTACGACGACGTCACGCCCACCGAGGAGAGCGATCTGGCGGGCGCGGTGATGTACACCGAGCGGCCCGGCGACTGGGCGCTGGCCATCACCGTCAAGCGGCCGGTCTGAGGCGCCGGCCCGCCCGCCGTACTCCACGGATCCTTACGGCGTTTGCCGCAGCCGGGCGCCGCTGCGGAGGCCGGCTCCGGCCGCGCGTGCCACGATCGCCGCAGGGCCTTCGCGGGGAGCCCGCGAGGCGTCGGCGGTGCGGAGCGCGGAGGTGAGCCGGTGGCGAGGGTGCGGGTCCGTCTGGTGCGGGCGGCGGTGGCGGCGGTGACGGGTGCCGCGATCGCCGCGGGGCCGGGGCCGTCCGCCGCGGCGGCCCCCTCCCCTCC
>NZ_JAKMAY010000026.1:0-32297 GCF_022015835.1 Streptomyces sp. ICN903
GGAGCGGGGCCGCGGCGGGGGCGGCGCCCGCGCGGCGCAGCACCTCCACCGCCCGGCAGCACGGATCGGCGAACAGGGCGTCCAGCAGGTCCGTGCCCTCCACCCGCACTCCGCCTCGTGCCCGTGCCCGCCGGAGCGCGTCCTCCAGGGCCGCCGTGGCGGCGGGGGACCAGCCGAGGGCCCCGGCCGAGGCGGCGGCCGGGGTCTCCTGGGCCGTAGCCGTACCCGCCGCGCCCGCCGCGCCTTCGACGGTCCGCCGCCAGCGCAGCCCGTAGCCGATGCTGCGCTGCGCCAGATAGCCGAGGATGCGCGTCAGGCGCGCCGTACCGCCGAGAGCCGCGCGTACGGCCGGGTCCGACTCGACCAGACCGTGCAGCAGATGGGCGGTGTCGACCTGCCGGTCCCCGTCCCGCACGGCGCGGCGGCGCGCGCTCGACAGCGCCGCCGCCGGCCCCGGGCCGAGCGCGGCGCAGACCTTCGGCCCCCGCCCGGCGATGCCCTGGCGGGACGTATGACTGTGCACGCTCCCCACCCCATCACCCCGCCTGCGCCCGGGCATCCGCGCCGCGGCCCATTCGCGTGTCCTCCCGGGGACGGGGTGCGCGGCCCGCCGCCTCCTTCTCCGGACGGAGGAACGGACGGCCCCGTTTCGCCCGGCCCTCTCCCGGGGACTCGTGGACAGCACAGCCGCCGACAGGTGCACTGGAAGGGAGACAGGGGCTCCATGACCGACACCGCCGCACAGGCCGGGGACACCGGGCCGTCCACTTCGGGGGGACTGCTCCACGGCGCACAGCCGGACGTGGCGGGTGCCGCGGGCCACCGCGACCACCCGCAGCGCGTGGGCTTCTTCACCGACACCTCGGTCTGCATCGGCTGCAAGGCCTGCGAGGTGGCGTGCAAGGAGTGGAACGCCGTGCCCGAGGACGGCCTGGAGCTGACCGGCATGTCCTACGACAACTCCCAGGGCCTGAGCGCCTCCACCTGGCGGCATGTGGCCTTCATCGAGCAGCGCAAGCCCCTGGGGAGCCAGGAACCGGGTGTGGCGCACGGCCCCGCGGCCGGCGCCGGCGGCACGGAGGACATGGGCGACTTCGACGTCTTCGCCGCCGCCGGACGCCTGGGCGCCACGGCCCCCGGCCCCGGCGCCCAGGCCGGGGACGGTCCGGGCGCCCCCACCGGCGAGATCTCCCCGATCGCACCCGACGGGCGCACCGAGCTGCGCTGGCTGATGGCCTCGGACGTGTGCAAGCACTGCACCCACGCGGCCTGCCTGGACGTGTGCCCCACGGGCTCGCTGTTCCGCACCGAGTTCGGCACCGTCGTCGTCCAGGAGGACATCTGCAACGGCTGCGGCTACTGCGTCCCGGCCTGCCCCTACGGGGTGATCGACCAGCGCAAGGACGACGGCCGCGCCTGGAAGTGCACCCTGTGCTACGACCGGCTGGGCGCGGGGATGGAACCGGCCTGCGCCAAGGCGTGCCCCACCGACTCCATCCAGTTCGGCCCCCTGGACGAGCTTCGGGAGCGGGCCGCCGCCCGGGTCGCGCAACTGCACGCCGCGGGCGTACCCGACGCCCGGCTGTACGGCGAGGACCCAGAGGACGGCGTCGGCGGTGACGGCGCCTTCTTCCTGCTGCTGGACGAACCGGAGACCTACGGCATGCCGCCCGACCCGGTGGTGACCACCCGTGACCTGCCGTCGATGTGGCGCCACGCGGCGGTCGCGGCAGCGGCGATGGCCGCCGGAGTGGCCGCCTGCTTCGCGGGGAGGCGCCGGTGAGCACCCCCGAACCGAACGTGCCGGGCCCGGTCACCCCCGGCGGCCCCGGCGGAGCGGAGACGGACGGCGAGCACCCCGGCCGGACGGCCGCGACCGGCCAGGGCGGCGGCAGGCACCGCCGCAGGCGCCGGCGCGGGGAGCGGCCGGTCGTTCCCGAGGCCGAGTTCACCTCGTACTACGGCATGCCGATCCTCAACCGGCCCACCTGGAAGACCCTCGACATCGCGGGCTACCTCTTCCTGGGCGGTCTGGCCGGGGGCTCCTCGCTGCTGGCCGCCGGGGCGCACGCCACAGGGCGCCGCGTCCTGGCCCGGTCGGCGAAGATCGGGGCGCTGGGGGCCATCTCCGCCTCCACGGTGGCGCTGATCCACGATCTGGGCCGCCCGGGGCGTTTCTACAACATGCTGCGGGTCGCCAAGCCCACCTCGCCCATGAGCATGGGCTCCTGGCTCCTGGCCGCCTACGGCCCGCTCGCCGGGGTGTCCGCCGTCACCGACGCGACCGGCCTGTTCCGGCGTTCCGGTGCGGCGGCCACCGCCGGCGCGGCGGTGCTGGGTCCGGCCGTCGCCTCCTACACGGCCGTGCTGATCGCCGACACGGCCGTGCCGTCCTGGCACGAGGGCTACCGCGAACTGCCCTTCGTCTTCACCGGCTCGGGGGCAGCGGCGGCGGCCGGGCTGGGCATGCTGGCCGCTCCCGTGGAGCAGGCCGGCCCGGCCCGCCGGGCCGCCGTCTTCGGGGCCGCGCTCGAACTGGGGGCCACGGCGGTGATGACCCGCCGCATGGGGCTGGCCGCCGAGCCGCTGGAGCGCGGCAGGCCCGGAGCCCTGATGCGCGCCTCGAAGGTGCTCACCGCGGCCGGCGCGGCCGCCGGGCTGCTGGCCGGACGGCGCAGCCGGACGGCCGCGGCACTCTCGGGCGTCGCCCTGCTGGCCGGTTCCGCGGCCCTGCGGTTCGGCGTCTTCACCGCGGGCGTGGCGTCCGCCGAGGATCCGAAGTACACGGTCGTGCCCCAGCGCGAACGGCTGCGGGCCAGGGCCCGGGAGCGCCGCCGCGAGCACGCCGGCGGCGGCGCGGACGGCACGGGCAGCGGGAACGGCACGGGCAGCGGGGACGGCGGATCGGCGGGGTGAACGCCGGTTTGGCGGGCGCGGCCCCGGGTACCCCGGGGAAGCGGTGACAGGGTGGCCCGTGCCGTCCCCCGACGGGGGCGGCACGGGCGGTCGCACAGCAGACCAGTGGCACGAGTTCAGCGAGGACGGCATTCGTGGGCATCCGAACCTGGATCAACTCCTGGCCGGTCTACCGGCAGTTCACCGGTGACGACCCGCTGGGCCGCGGTGCCGCGGCGAGCAGCGAGCACACCGCCAACCTGACGCCGCGGGTGGAGACCGCCGACAGGGTGGTGAAGTCCGTGTGCCCCTACTGCGCGGTCGGCTGCGGTCAGAACGTCTACGTCGAGGACGGGAAGGTCACCCAGATCGAGGGGGACCCCGACTCCCCGGTCTCGCGGGGGCGTCTGTGCCCCAAGGGCGCCGCCAGCCTCCAGCTGACCACCGGCTCGGCCCGTGTCCAGCAGGTGCTCTACCGGCGGCCGTACGGCACCGAGTGGGAGCGGCTGGACCTGGACACGGCGATGGACATGATCGCCGACCGGGTGATCGAGTCGCGCCGGTCGGGCTGGGAGGAGGAGCACGACGGCAAGCGGGTGCGGCGCACCATGGGCTTCGCGAGCCTGGGCGGCGCCACGCTCGACAATGAGGAGAACTACCTGATCAAGAAGCTGTTCACGGCGCTGGGCGCCGTACAGATCGAGAACCAGGCACGTATTTGACACTCCTCCACGGTCCCCAGTCTGGGGACCTCGTTCGGCCGCGGCGGCGCGACCACCTTCCAGCAGGACCTGCAGAACTCGGACTGCATCGTCATCCAGGGCTCGAACATGGCCGAGTGCCACCCGGTCGGGTTCCAGTGGGTGATGAAGGCCAAGGCCCGGGGCGCGAAGGTGATCCACGTCGACCCGCGGTTCACCCGCACCAGCGCGCTGTCCGACGTCCATGTGCCGCTGCGCGCGGGCAGTGACATCGCGTTCCTCGGCGCGATCGTCAACCACGTCCTGAGCGAGGAGAAGTACTTCCGCGACTACCTGCTGGCCTACACCAACGCACCGGTGATCCTGCGCGAGGACTTCCGTGACACCGAGGACCTCGACGGCGTCTTCTCCGGACTGGACTCGGAGCACCGCACGTACGACGCGAGCACCTGGCAGTACGAGGGGATGCGGGCGCAGGCTGCCTCGGGGCACCGGGAGCAGAGCTATCCGGACACCGGCGGAGGGAACGGGGCGTCCTCCGACGAGAGCGTCGACGAGCTCTCCGAGGAGGCCCGCGGCGAGTCCCACGGCTCCGGCGGTGCCGACCTGGGAGAGGGCAAGCCCCGGCGGGACGAGACGCTCAGCGACCCGCGGTGCGTCTTCCAGGTGCTCAAGCGGCACTTCGCCCGGTACACGCCCGAGCTGGTGGAGGAGGTCTGCGGCGTACCGCGCGACACCTTCCTCCGGGTCTGCGAGCTGATCACCGAGAACTCCGGCCGGGACCGCACCACGGCGCTCGCCTACGCCGTCGGCTGGACCCAGCACACGGTCGGCGTGCAGTACATCCGGACCGCGGCGATCCTCCAGACCCTGCTGGGCAACATCGGGCGCCCGGGCGGCGGAATCCTCGCCCTGCGCGGGCACGCCTCGATCCAGGGATCGACCGACATCCCGACGCTGTTCAACCTGCTGCCCGGCTACATCCCCATGCCGCACGCCCACACCGGCACCGACCTGGACACCTTCGTCGACGCCGAGGCGGGCAAGCGGGGCTACTGGGGCAACATGCGCGACTACCTGGTGAGCCTGCTCAAGGCGTACTGGGGGCCGGCCGCCACACAGGAGAACGACTTCTGCTTCGACTACCTGCCGCGCCTGACCGGCTCGCACGACACCTACACCACCGTGCAGAACCAGCTGGACGGGGTCTGCAAGGGCTACTTCCTGATGGGCGAGAATCCCTCCGTCGGCTCCGCCAACGGCCGGATGCAGCGTCTGGGCATGGCGAACCTGGACTGGCTGGTGGTGCGTGACCTCTCCCTGATCGAGAGCGCCACCTGGTGGAAGGACGGCCCCGAGATCGAGTCGGGCGAGCTGCGCACCGAGGACATCCGCACCGAGGTGTTCTTCCTGCCCGCGGCCACGCACACCGAGAAGGACGGCAGCTTCACCAACACCCAGCGGATGCTCCAGTGGCGCCACAAGGCGGTGGAGCCGTCCGGGGACGCGCGCAGCGACCTGTGGTTCATGTACCACCTCGGGCGGATCATCCGGGAGAAGCTGGCCGGCTCCACCGACGACAGGGACCGTCCGGTCCTGGACCTGGCCTGGGACTACCCGGTCCACGGCGACAGTGCCGAACCGGACGCCGAGGCCGTCCTCGCCGAGATCAACGGCTTCGACGCCGAGGGCAGGCCGCTGTCCTCCTACACCCAGCTCAAGGGGGACGGCTCGACGGCGTGCGGCTGCTGGATCTACTGCGGCGTCTACGCCGACGGCGTCAACCAGGCTGCGCGCCGCAAACCGGGAGAGCGGCAGAACTGGGTGGCCCCCGAGTGGGGCTGGGCCTGGCCCGCGAACCGCCGGATCCTGTACAACCGGGCGTCGGCGGATCCCGAGGGCAGGCCGTGGAGCGAGCGCAAGGCGCTGGTGTGGTGGGACGAGGAGAAGGGGCAGTGGACCGGGCACGACGTCCCGGACTTCCCCAAGGAGCGTCGCCCGGACCACGTACCGGCCGAGGACGCCGAGGGCCCCGACGCCCTGTCGGGCACCGACGCCTTCATCATGCAGGCCGACGGCAAGGCCTGGCTGTACGTGCCGGCCGGCCTGCTGGACGGGCCGCTGCCGGCGCACTACGAACCGCAGGAGACGCCGTTCACCAACCCGCTCTACCGCCAGCAGCGCAACCCCGTCCGGGTGCTGGGGAAACCGCACCCGGTCAACCGGTACCAGCCCGTCGGCGCGGAGCCGGGCTCGGAGGTGTTCCCGTACGTGGCGACCACCTACCGGCTCACCGAGCACCACACCGCGGGCGGCATGTCCCGCTGGCAGCCGTACCTGTCGGAACTCCAGCCGGAGTTCTTCTGCGAGGTCTCGCCGGAACTGGCGGCCGAGCGCGGGCTGGAGCACATGGGCTGGGCCACGGTGATCAGTGCCCGCTCCGCGATCGAGGCCCGGGTGATGGTGACCGACCGGGTGTCGCCGATCACCGTGCAGGGCCGGACCCTGCACCAGGTCGGGCTCCCCTACCACTGGGGTTCCAACGGCTACTCGCGCGGGGACTCGGCGAACGAGCTGCTCCACGTGTCGCTGGACCCCAACGTGCACATCCAGGAGACCAAGGCGCTGGCGTGCGACATCCGGCCGGGGCGGCGGCCGCGCGGGCCGCGGCTGCTGGACCTGGTGCGCGAGTACCAGGTGCGGTCGGGGATCACCGAGGAGACGGGCCGGGACATCTGACGGCCCGCCGGGGGCGGCATGCGCCTTTCCGTGCCGCCCCCGGCGGGATTCCGGCGGGATCCGGCCCGCGCCTCGGCGGCGCCCCGTCAGCGGACCACCAGGGCGTGCTCCCCCGCCGGGACCAGCTCTCCGATCACGGGCGCGCCGGGGATCTCCCCCGCCACCAGCAGGCCGCCGGAGGTCTGGGCGTCGGCCAGCAGCAGCCGGGTGTGCTCGTCCGCGGAGCCGAAGTCGGTGTGCGGGGCGACCCACTCGAGGTTGCGGCGGGTGCCGCCGCTGACGTAGCCGTCGCGCACCGCCTCCCGCGCGCCGTCCAGGTAGGGGACGGCCGATGAGTCCAGCACGGCGCTCACCCCCGAGGCGCGCGCCATCTTGTACAGGTGGCCCAGCAGGCCGAAGCCGGTGACGTCCGTGGCGCACCGCGCGCCGGCCGCCAGGGCCGCCTGCGCCGCGTCCCGGTTGAGGGCCGCCATGGTCTCCACCGCGTGTCCGAAGAACTCGCCGGTGGCCTTGTGCCGGTTGTTGAGCACGCCCAGGCCCAGCGGTTTGGTCAGCGACAGCGGCACCCCCGGCCGCCCGGCGTCGTTGCGCAGCAGTGCGTCCGGGTCGGCGATCCCGGTGACGGCCATGCCGTACTTGGGCTCGACGTCGTCGACGCTGTGGCCGCCGCCGACATGGCAGCCCGCCCGCGCGGCGACCTCCAGCCCGCCGCGCAGCACCTCCCGCGCCAGTTCGAACGGCAGCTTCCCGCGCGGCCAGCCCAGCAGGTTCACCGCCACCAGGGGACGGCCGCCCATCGCGTACACGTCCGACAGCGCGTTGGCGGCGGCGATGCGCCCCCAGTGGTAGGGGTCGTCCACCACGGGGGTGAAGAAGTCGGCGGTGGCGACGACGGCGGGGCCGCCCTCCGGCCCGGGCAGGCGCACTGCGGCCGCGTCGTCGCCGGTGTCCAGTCCGACGAGCAGTTCACCGGCGGGCTCGGTGGTGGGCTGGATCCCTGTCAGCCCGGCCACGGCCTCCTCCAGTTCGCCGGGCGGGATCTTGCAGGCGCAGCCGCCGCCGTGGGCGTACCGGGTCAGCCGTACGGGCGTCTCCGCAGCACCGCCGTCCTGGTGACCTTCCGTCTCGTTCCGGGTGTACATCGCGATCCTCTCTCACCGCCCCCGTGCCGGATGTCGGGGCACCGACTGCCCCGCGGCCACCGGCCGAAACGCCGCGTGAGGAGATTGACTCCCCCCGAGCGGCGGCGTTTGGATGATCCACGTCCGGGCACGAGTGCCCCGGCGGCATGGAGGCGTAAGGGTGCCTGGTGGCCCTCCCGGTCTTCAAAACCGAGGTGCCCGAGGATCTCGGGCAGGTGGGTTCGATTCCCATCCGCCTCCGCCGGCCGCCCACCGGAGCGGCGGCCCGCCACCGTTCCGCCGCCGCTCACCGCGTCCGCGTGCCCTCCCCCGGTTCCGGTCCGGCGGCCGGCCCCGGCGCCTCGCCCGGTGGTTCCTCCTCGCTCGGCCAGCGGCCCTCGATGTATGAGCGCAGGAGTGCCGCGTGGGAGAGCGGGGTCGCCGGATCGGCGACATCGCCGTTGGTGGTGTGGTCGAGCAGCACCACATCCGCCTTCGCGGCCGTCTCCCGGAGCCGCTCGACCAGGTCCGCGACGCGGTTCTCCAGAACCCACCGGTAGGACGGCAGATAGATGAGGCGGCGGGCCGCCTCATAGCCCAGCAGCCGCTCCCCCGACGGACCTGCGCGGTGCCCGAGCACCGGCCCGTACCGCCGCACCGTCCGCTTCAGCCCGCGCATCGTCGTGATGTCGAGCTTCGACAGGTCGACGCCGGTGCCACGGAAGACCTTGAGCGCCTGCCAGACGCCCTCCACCGACCGGCCCGTCAGACCGCCGGAGAAGGGCACCGGTATGCCGCCGTGCGGGAAGAAGGGGCTCAGCCGCACCCAGGGCTCCTCCGCCCGGGAGGTCACGTCGACGACCTCCGCTCCGGGGAACGCCCTGGCCAGCGAGGCGGGCGTACGGCGGCGGCCGGCCACATGGATCGTCATCGAAGAATGCTCCCCCTTTGGTGATACGGACCACCGAGCATCCCCCATGCCACTGACAACGGCCCTTTGCGCCCGGTGCCGGACGCCCGCCCGGGAGCGGCCGCGGCGTCGTCAGTCCGGAACGGGGCCCGCGCCGGGGGGCGTCGCCTGCTCCGGTCCGCTGCCGAGCGCGCCCGCCCTGCGGCGCAGGACGACGGCGGCGGCCGCGGTGCTCGCCGCGAAGGCGGCCGCCATCACCCAGGGGCGGTTGAGGCGGTGGCCCAGCGCGTGGTCCAGGGAGTGGCGCCCGGGGCCGGTGACGCTCAGACAGGTGGCGACGAACCCCAGGAAGGCCGGGTACTCGTAGCCGCCCTCGGTGACGAAGAAGCCCGCCGGGGCGTGGACCGACACCGCCCCCGTCATGGTCCCCGCGACCGCCGCTCCCGCGGCCGGCGTGGCCAGGCCCAGCGCCAGCAGCACACCGCCGCCGGCCTCGGCCAGCCCGGCGGCGAGCGCGCTCGTCCTGCCGGGCGTGAACCCCATGTACTCCATCGCCTCCCGGGTGCCCTCCAGGCCGTGTCCGCCGAACCAGCCGAAGAGCTTCTGGGCGCCGTGCGCGAACAGGACACCGCCCGTGCCCGCCCTGAGGACGAGCAGTCCCAGGTCGCCGCGGTCGATCGGGGGCACGGGCATGAGAATCACCTCTTCGGGGTTCGGTCGCCTCCCCAGCCTCACCGCTCCCCCGCGCTCCCACCACTTCCCGGGCCCGTTCGGGGCAGCCGCTGCCCGGGTTCAGAGCACCGCGCGCCACAGGGCGATGACGGCGGCGGCCACCGCGGCGACCACCGAGGCGGCCAGGACCAGCAGCAGGAGCAGGAACACCCCTGCCAGGACACCCGCGAGCGCGCGGGTGGCACGGCTGCGCTCCGCATGGGCCGAACGGGTGCGCTCCCCGCGCCCGCCGCGCTCCTCGCGCCGTGCGGGCCGGTCGTCGGCGCCGCGGTCACCCCGGTCGGCGTGCTCGTCGCACACGGCGACGGCCAGGGCCGCGAGGTAGCGCAGCCGCTCCGGGGGGAGCGGCTCGACCAGTTCCGGGCCCAGTTGCCGTTCGACGGCCGCCACGCGCGGGTCCCCGTCGTTGATGAGCCCGCGCGCACGTGTGCCGGTCCGCGCGCCGATCGCGTCGACGGGCCGGTCGCCGGGCTGGTCGTCGCGCTGGTCGCCGAAGTGGTGGTCGGACATCGGCAAGCCCCCTCCTCGCACTGACGCTTCGCGCAGGGAGCGTAGTGGGCCGGTGCGGCCGGCGGGACGGCGCGTCAGCCGTCCGGTGCGCCGGCCGCCCGTCCGAAGGGGCGTTCGCAGCGCCGCCTGGTGTTGTCCAGGCGAGCCGTCAGACCGCGTGTGTCCAGGTGCTCCAGCAGGGGGATCACGACGCGGCGCGTGGTGTCCAGGGCACGGCGCGCCTCACTGGTGGTGAAGGGCTGCTCCAGCCGGGCCAGCAGTGCGGCGGCCCGGTCGTCGGCGCCGGGCAGCAGCACGATCCCGTCGCCGATCCGGAGCAGCTCGCCCGCGGCGGCGGCCGCGGCGATCGCGTTCGGGTCGAGGCCGAGCTCCGCCAGCCGGTGCGCCTCCGGGGCGCGGAAGGGCGCGGCGCGCAGTTCGGTGCGCACGGCGTCCACCGCCCTGCGCACCCGGGGCGGCAGCTGGGGGCGTGCGGCGCTGCCGTAGACCCGGCCGTCGCGGTGCTCCAGGGACGGCCGGGGCTCGGCGTCCACCAGAGCCCGTACGAGGGCGCGTTCGGGCAGGCCGAGGGCGCGGCGGGCGGCCTCGGCGGGCAGCCCCGGGTCCATCGGGTGCCGGGCGGCGTGCTCCTCCACGGCCCGCACCAGTGCGCGCCGCAGCCCTGCCCAGTGGTCGGGGTCGGCGAGCCAGTCCCCGGCGACGGGTTCGTAGGGGGGCCGCACCCCCATCGCCCACAGCTCGGTGCGCCGTACCAGTCCCCGGCGCCGCACCTGGGCCCTGCCGTCCGAGGTGCCGTCCGGGGTGCCGGCCACCGTCTCCAGCTCGCGCGCCCTGGCCCGCCCCGCGCCGCGCCGCTCCAGCCGGGGCGGGCGGACGTCGAGCACGGTGATCCCGGCGGGGATCCGGTGCCGCCCGGGATCCCGCAGCAGCGCCGTGTCGCCCACCCTCAGCGGCAGCGGGCGCTCGAGGGCCAGGCGGGCGGTGTCCTCCCCCAGCGGCCGTACGGTGGCGGGGACGGCGGCGGAGCCGGCGTGCAGCACCAGGTGCCGGGGCAGGTCGGCCGCCGGGTCGCCGTGCAGCCGTACGTCCAGCAGATCGGTGGCGATCCAGCGGCCGGGGGTGAGCAGGGCGTCGCCGCGCCGCAGCGCGTCGGCTCCGGCGCCGTGCACGTTGACCGCGACGCGGGAGACCGCGCCCACCTCGTCGCGGTCCTCCTTGAGGGACTGCAGCCCGCGCACACGGACCACCGCCCGGCCGCCGCCGGAGGCGAGGGCGAGGCGGTCGCCGGTGCGGATCGTGCCCGCGGCGAGCGTTCCGGTCACCACGGTGCCGCGGCCGCGCACGGTGAAGGAACGGTCCACCCACAGCCGTACGTCGGCGGCCCGGTCGGGCTCGGGCAGCGCGGCGGCCAGCCGGACCAGGGCGGCGCGCAGCTCCTCCAGTCCCGCTCCGGTGACGGCGCTGACGGGCACGGCCTCGACCTTCCCCAGCGAGGTCTCGGCGATCCTGGCGAGCGCGTCGTCGCGGACCGGGCCGGGGTCGGCGAGATCGGCACGGGTGACGGCGAGCACGCCGTGCCGCACCCGCAGCGCGTCCAGGACGGCCAGATGCTCCTCGGACTGCGGCTGCCAGCCCTGGTCGGCGGCGACGGCGACCAGGACGGCCGGTACGGGCCCGACTCCGGCCAGCATGTTGCCGACCAGCCTCTCGTGGCCTGGCACGTCGACGAAGGCGATCCGTCCGGCGCCGGGCAGGGACGTCCACACGAAGCCCAGGTCGAGGGTGAGGCCGCGGCGGCGCTCCTCCTCCCAGCGGTCGGGCTCCATGCCGGTCAGCGCGCGGACGAGGGTGGACTTGCCGTGGTCGACGTGACCGGCGGTGGCGATGACGTGCACGTGCGCGCTCACTCCTCTCCCGGGCCGTTCGCGGCGGCCTTGGCCGCCCGCCGTACGGCCTCCGCCACATCGGCGTCCCGCTCCGGCGGGACGGTGCGCAGGTCGATCAGGCACCGCCCGCCCTCCACCCGTCCCAGGACGGCGGGCTCGCCCGTCCGCAGGGGCCCGGCGTACTCCTCGGGCAGTGACACGGCCGCGCTGGGCAGGGTGACGCCGGGCGCTCCTCCCCCGCCGACGGCGGCCTCGCTGTCCACGGCGCGTGCTTCCACGTCCGCGCCCCGCAGTTCGGCGGCGAGGCGTTCGGCGCGTGCCCGCAGGCCCTCCACACCGGCGTGGAGCATGGTGTGGACGGGAGTGGCGGGGCCGCGCAGCGTGGCCTGAAGCGCCGCCAGCGTCAGCTTGTCCACGCGCAGCGCACGGGCCAGCGGGTGGCGGGCCAGGCGCCGCACCAGGTCGGCCCGGCCCAGGAGCAGGCCGCACTGCGGGCCGCCGAGCAGTTTGTCGCCGCTGGCGGTGACCAGGGACGCGCCCGCACGCAGCCAGCCGGACGCGTCCGGCTCGTTCGGCAGCACTGGTTCGGGGCGCAGCAGTCCGGAGCCGATGTCGGCGACGACGGGGACGCCGGGAGGGCAGATCCGGGCCAGTTCGGCCACGGAGGCCGAGCGGGTGAAGCCGGTGATGCGGAAGTTGGAGGGGTGGACCTTCAGCACGAAGCCGGTGTCCGGGCCGATGGCCGCCGCGTAGTCCTCGGCCGAGGTGCGGTTGGTGGTGCCGACCTCGCGCAGCCGGGCGCCGGTGGACACCAGCAGGTCGGGCAGGCGGAAGCCGTCGCCGATCTCGACCATCTCGCCCCGGCTGACGACGATCTCCCTGCCCGCCGCGAGCGCGGTCGCGGCCAGGACGAGGGCGGCCGCGCCGTTGCCCACCACATGGGCGGCCTCGGCGTGCGGCACCGCCTCGCGCAGGGCGTCCAGGGCGGAGGCCCCGCGCCGGGAGCGGGCGCCGGTGGCCAGGTCGAGTTCCACGTCGGTGGGGCCGCAGGCGGCGTCCACCGCCTCCCGGGCGGCCCGCGACAGCGGGGCCCGGCCCAGGTTGGTGTGGAGCAGGACGCCGGTGGCGTTGACCACCGGCCGCAGTCCTCCGGCCGTCGGGGGAAGCGCCCCGGCCGCGGTGTCGGCGACGGACTCCGGGGGGATCTCGCCGGCCCGGGCGCGCTGCAGGGCCCGGACCACCTCGGACTTCACCAGGGCGCGGCCCAGGCGCCGGGCGGCCCCGGCCAGCCGGGGGTCGGCGAGCACCGCGTCCGTGCGGGGGAGTCGGCGCCGCACGTCGGCCGAAGGCGTCTTCGCCGCCTGCGCATCCGCCTTCTGCGCATCCGCCGTCCGTGCGTCCGCCGTCGCGGTGTCGCGGTCCATCCGGTGGCCTCCTGCTGGGACGCGGTACGGGTAGGGGCCCGGCCGTCCGCCACCGGTCCGGTGCCGTCCGTCCGGCGCGGCCGCGGACGGGTGAGGGCGGCTGCCGGCGTGGCGGGGCGTCGGCCAGGATAGGCGCGCGGTGGCCCGGCACCGTGGTGCCGCACCGCCGTGCGCCGCGTTCCGGCTCGTGCCCGCGCCCGGTCCGGTCAGTCCTCACCGTCCGGACTCCTTCCGGGCCACCCGACCGCCATTGGCCGTGGCCGGTGCCGCCCGGGCCTTCTAGGCTGCCGATCATGAGGATTCGTATCGTCGACGCCTTCACCGACCGGCCCTTCGCGGGCAACCCCGCCGCCGTCGTGCTCCTGGACTCCGGGCCGTTCCCGGGTGACGACCGGCTCCAGAAACTCGCCGCCGAGGTCAACCTCTCCGAGACCGCCTACGCCCGCCCGCTGCCCGAGAGTTCCGAGGCCGACTGGGCGCTGCGCTGGTTCACCCCGGTCACCGAGGTCAACCTCTGCGGCCACGCCACGCTCGCCACCGCCCATGTGCTGCGCTCCGCCGGCGCGGCCGCCGGCACCATCCGCTTCGCCACCCGCAGCGGCATCCTCACCGCCGAGACGGCCGCCGACGGCTCGATCACCCTGGACTTCCCCACCGCCCCGCTCACCGAGCTCCCCGTGGGCGAGGACGTCCGCGCGGCCCTGGGCGCCGATGTGCTCTCCGCCCACGACACCGGTCCCGACCTCGGCGATCTGCTGGTGGAACTGGCCGACGAGAAGACCGTCCGCACCCTGACCCCCGATCTCGCCGCCGTGGCGCGGCTGAGCCACCGGGGTGTCATCGTCACCGCCCAGGCCTCGGACGACGGTGGGAGGCAGGGCGCGTACGACTACGTGTCGCGCTTCTTCGGTCCGGCCGTCGGCATCGACGAGGACCCGGTCACCGGCAGCGCCCACACCGCGCTCGCGCCCCTGTGGTCGGGCCGGCTGGGCCGGGAGTCCCTCACCGGTCTCCAGGCTTCGGCCCGCACCGGCCTGGTGCGCACAACCGTGCGCGGCGACCGCACCCTGCTGACCGGCGACGCCGTGACCGTCATCGACGGGGAGCTGCTCGCCGGGCCGTGACACGGTGCGCCCGCCTCCGCACCGGCCCGCCTCCGCGCCACCGGACCGAGGCGGGCCGGGCGGGCCGTCACGTCAGCCCGTGGGCAGCCAGCCCACCCGGCCCGCCAGCAGCGCGTATCCGACGAACGCCACGATGTCGATCAGGGCGTGCGCGGCGACCAGCGGCCCGATCCGACCCCACCGCCGGTACAGCCAGACGAAGATCACGCCCATCACCACATTGCCGACGAACCCGCCGATCCCCTGGTAGAGGTGGTACGTCCCGCGCAGCAGCGAGCTGGCCGCCAGAGCCGCCGCCGGGCTCCAGCCCAGCCGGTCGAGCCTGCGCAGCAGGTAGCCGACGACGATGACCTCCTCCACCACGGAGTTCTGGATCGCCGAGGCGATCAGCACCGGGATCTTCCACCACACCTCCGGAAGCGATTCGGGTACCACCGTGAGGTTGAAGCCGCTCGCCCGCGCGCCCAGGTAGAGCAGCAGACCGCTGCCCCCGATCCCCGCCGCGACCACCGCGCCCCGACCCAGGTCGGACCAGGGGCGGCGCAGGTCGAAGCCGATTCCGCCCAGCCCCGGTCCGCTTCCGGCGCCACCGGCGGACCTGTCCGGTCCCTCGCGCGTCAGGAGGTGGGCGACGAGCAGGACCGGGACCAGGGCTGTGGCGATGCCGAACAACTGCCAGGCCAGGTCCAGCCAGGGCCGGTCGGGGGCGTACGAGCCGTTGAGCCGGGCCGCCTGGTCCTTCAGGCCGCCGGGTCTGGTCAGCGACCCGACGAAGCTGATGAGCGCCGACACGGCGCTCGCGCCCAGCGACAGGGCCAGCACGAGCAGCGTCTCGCGGCCCAGCATCCGCCGCTCGGGCGCACCGCCTCCGCTTCCCGGCCTCCGCTCCCGTTCGCGCCCCGGCCCGTCTTCCTCGTCGCGCACGCCCGCTCGCACTCGCGCCTCCCGCTTCGCCGTTCGTCCGTCTCGGACATGGAACGACACAGCCTGCCCCACCGCTCCCGTGCCCCGGCGGCGGGCCCGGGAGAGTGCGGGAGGGGCGGGGCCGCAGGTGCGGCCCGCAGGCCGCTCCGGGGCCGCCGAGGTCTTACGGGCCGGCCGGCCAGCCGTGCACCGGCTCCCCGGTGCGCACCAGCTCGCAGTAGCGCCGCACCGTCGCCGCCAGTGCCTTCTCCCTGTCCAGTCCGCCGTCCAGGGCCCGGTGGTAGGCCTCGGCCTGCCAGGACGCCCCGTTGACCCGGCGGCGGCAGCGCTCCTCGATGACCGACAGATAGCGGTCCCGGTCACCGGGCTCGATGCCCCAGACGTCCAGGCCCCGGGCCGCCATCGGCAGCAGTTCCTCCAGCACCAGCCGGTCCACGGGCACGGCCGACAGCTCTCCGCCGCGGCCGGGGCGGGGCCACCACAGCCTGGCGTCCATGCCGTGGCGGCAGGCGGCGTCGAAGTTCTCGGCGGCGGCGGAGAACGGCATCCGGCTCCACACCGGGCGCGGGTCGTCGGCCAGCGTGCGCACCAGGCCGTAGTAGAGGGCGGTGTTGGCCAGCACGTCGGTGACGGTGGGGCCGGCGGGCAGTACCCGGTTCTCCACCCGCAGGTGCGGCACCCCGTCGGCGACGCCGTACACGGGCCGGTTCCAGCGGTAGACCGTGCCGTTGAGCAGCGTCATCTCGGCCAGCGAGGGGACGCCGCCCGCGTCCAGCACCTCCAGCGGTTCCTCGTCCTCGCAGACGGGCAGCAGGGGCGGGAAGTAGCGGCTGTTCTCCTCGAACAGCTCGTACGCCGAGGAGATCCACCGCTCGCCGAACCAGGTCCGCGGCCGCACCCCCTGGGCGATCAGCTCCGGCTGCCTGGTGTCGGTGGCCTGGAGGAAGAGCGGGGGGCGGGACTCCCGCCACAGCTCGCGGCCGAAGAGGAAGGGGGAGTTGGCGCCCACGGCGACCTGGACGGCCGAGACGGCCTGGGCGGCGTTCCACACGTCGGCGAAGCGGCCGGGGGTGACCTGCAGATGGAGCTGCACGGAGGTGCAGGCGGCCTCCGGGGCGATGGAGGACGAGGCGTACCTCAGATGTTCCACGCCCTCGATGTCCAGGACCACCTCCTCGCCCCGGACGGTCATGATCTGGTCGTTCAGCAGGGTGTAGCGGTCCGCGGCGGTGAGGTTCGCCGACACCAGGTCGTCTCCCGTGAGAGTCGGCAGAATACCGATCATCACAATACGCGCGTCGACCTCGGCGGCTTTGCGGTCGGCATAGGCCAGACCGGTGCGCAGCTCCTCGGCGAGCTGGTCCAGCACCCGCCCGGACAGCCGGTGCGGAAGGATGTTCACCTCGAGATTGAACTGCCCCAATTCCGTCTGGAAATCCCGGCTCGCTATGCGCTCCAGCACCTGGGCGTTCATCATCCGCGGCATACCCTCGGCGTCCGCGAGGTTCAGCTCGATCTCCAGCCCCATGAGATCGCGGGGACGGTCGAAGCGCTGCTCGTCCAGCAGCCGCCGCAGCCCCTGGAGACACCGCTGGAGCTTGTCCCGGTACCGTCGGCGGTCGGACAGGGCGAACCCGCCGGCCTCGACCTTCTCGCCCATCGATGTGTCCCTCCTCGAGTGAACCGTGACCGGATGATGCCCCGCGGATGCGAGAGATAACGCCTCATGCGACAGTGAGGGTCCGGTAAGCTGGACTCAGGCTTTCGCGGGGCACATTCCCATGTCATACGCCAGAGATACCTCACCGCCCTCGGCTCGCTGACATCCGCCCGCCGACATCGGGCCCGCGGACCTCGTCCGCGGGGAATAGCGAATGGATACGGACGACCGCATAGTCAGTCGCTTTCCAGGTCAGCGGTCGGACTCCCGGAAACTCGCAGATGAAACACCGCCGAGAAATGTCCGGATGACCTCTTGCCGGTAACATTCGGGACAGCTAGCCGAAACACCGGCTGAACAACTCTCGTATAAACTCCACGAAAGCGGCTGAGACGCGACCCGGCGATGGGCGCGCATCCGCCGCCCCCTCCCTTCCAGGTTTCTTCCCGGCCTTCTCCACGGCCCTTCCGTACGCCGACAGCGCCGTCCGCGCCAGCAGCTGAGCACCACCGTGTCTCCGATCGAGAGGCGACCCACCATGCCCCTGCGTGTCCAACCGGCCCCGGCACCCGCTCTGCGCAGTGTGCACGCGGCCCTCGGTTCCCCCGCCGGCCTCCGAGGCGACGCCGCCCCTCCCGGCCTCCGGGCCCGGACGGGCCCGGTGCGTCCGGACCTCTCCCTGCCGCTCCACGTGCTGAACGGGATCACCGCGTCGGCGGGGCCGCCCCGCACCAGGCTGGCGGGCTGGCGCTTCCTGCTGCGGGACGCGCACGGTGTGGTGGGCGCCGCCGACGCGGCGCTCACCGCGGACGGCTGGACGTTCTCGCACTTCTGCGAGGGGCCGTTCGTCGCCTCGGCCGAGACCGCCCTGCGCCGCGCCGAGACACTGCCGGCGGCGTACCAGCCGCGGCTGCTGTCGGTGCCGGAGCTCTACATGCTGACGCTGTGGCTGCACGGCGACACGGAGGCCGACGCCGCCGACGGCTCGCCGGCCCCGGCGGATCTGCTGGTGCCGCTCGCCCCTGCCCCGCCCGGGATCGCGGCGCACCGGCCGCACCGCGTCGACGGCCTGCTGCCGCTGCTGACCCGGCGGCTGGCGCCCCCGCCCCTGCTGGGCACGCCCGCCTGATCCCCGGCGGCACGGCCCGGTGACGGGCCCGGACAGCGACAGTGGTGCCCCGCGGCCGGCCGGCCGGCCGCGGGGCACCACTGTCGCTTCCACCCTCCCGGATGCCGGCCGTCCACGGCTCCGACATCACCCGAACGGATGATTCTGGCCCGGGCAACCGTCCTCAGGAAGGGCGCGTCGTCGGAACGTGGGGACAGCCGCGGCGAAATCCCTGCGGAATTCCGGCCGCGGGACAACACTGGGGGATCGACCAGGAGACACGGGGGCGGTCATGAACCACGCATCCAACCAGAGCACCACCACATCGCAGCGAGAGAACTCCACCATGTGTCAGCACCAGCCGCCCTGCCCGTCAGCCGACTCCGCCGACCGGGAGGCCGCCCATCTCGTGGCGCACCACCCGGAACAGGGCTGGAGCCTGCTGTGCAACGGTGTCCTGCTCTTCGAGGACACCGGCGAACTGCTGCCCGACGGGCAGGTCATCGCGCCGCACCGGCCGCTCGGCGCCGGGCACGTCACCACCGCCGCCTGACGGCGGACGGCGTCGCACCGCCCAAGGGGCGGGCCCCCGCCGCGCGGCGGGGGCCCGCCCCTGTGGGTACCGCCCGGTCGCGGCTCAGCCGTCGTACTCGTCCATCGGGGGGCACGAGCAGACCAGGTTGCGGTCGCCGTAGGCGCCGTCGATGCGCCGCACCGGCGGCCAGTACTTGTCGGCCGCCGCGACGCCGACCGGGAACGCCGCCTCCTCGCGCCCGTAGGGGTGCCCCCACTCGCCGGCGAGCTGCGCGGCGGTGTGCGGGGCGTTGCGCAGCGGGTTGTCCTGCGCGTCCCACTCCCCCGAGGCGACCTTCTCGATCTCGGCCCGGATCGCGATCATCGCGTCGCAGAAGCGGTCCAGCTCGGCGAGATCCTCGCTCTCGGTGGGCTCGATCATCAGCGTCCCCGCCACGGGGAAGGACATCGTCGGGGCGTGGAAGCCGTAGTCGATCAGCCGCTTGGCCACGTCGTCGATGCTGACGCCGGTGGCCTTGGTCAGCGGGCGGACGTCGATGATGCACTCGTGCGCCACCAGGCCGCCCGGACCGGTGTAGAGCACCGGGTAGTGCGGCTCCAGCCGCTTGGCGACGTAGTTGGCCCCGAGCACGGCCACCTGGGTGGCGCGACGCAGCCCCTCGGCGCCCATCAGGCGCACGTACGCCCACGAGATGGGCAGGATACCGGCCGAGCCCCAGGGCGCCGCCGAGATCGGCCCCACGCCCGTCTCGGGGCCGGCCGCGGGCTGGAGGGGGTGATTGGGCAGGTACGGCGCCAGGTGGGAGCGGACGGCCACCGGGCCGACGCCCGGGCCACCGCCGCCGTGCGGGATGCAGAAGGTCTTGTGCAGGTTCAGGTGGGAGACGTCCGCGCCGAACTTCCCCGGCTTGGCCAGACCCACCAGCGCGTTGAGGTTGGCCCCGTCCACGTAGACCTGTCCGCCCGCCTCGTGCACGGCCGCGCAGATGTCGGTGATGTGCTCCTCGAACACACCGTGGGTGGAGGGGTAGGTGACCATCAGCACCGCCAGTTCCTCGCGGTGCTTGTCGATCTTGGCCCGCAGGTCCTCGACGTCCACGTCGCCGTTCTCGCCGGTCCTGACGACGACGACCCTCATCCCGGCCATCACGGCGCTGGCGGCGTTGGTGCCGTGCGCGGAGGAGGGGATCAGGCAGACGGTGCGGCCCGTCTCGCCGTTCGCCCGGTGGTACGCCCGTACCGCCAGCAGGCCCGCCAGCTCGCCCTGGGAGCCGGCGTTGGGCTGGATGGAGACCTTGTCGTAGCCGGTGACCTCGGCCAGCCGCTCCTCCAGTTCGCGGATCAGCGTCAGGTAGCCCTCGGCCTGCTCGGCGGGCGCGAAGGGGTGCAGTGCGCCGAACTCCGGCCAGGTGACCGGCTCCATCTCGGTGGTCGCGTTGAGCTTCATGGTGCACGAGCCCAGCGGGATCATGCCGCGGTCCAGCGCGTAGTCCCGGTCGGCCAGCCTGCGCAGGTAGCGCAGCATCGACGTCTCGGAGCGGTGCCGGTGGAAGACCGGGTGGGTCAGGTACTCGTCGGTACGCAGCAGGGCGGCGGGCAGCACCTCGCCGGCGGCCTCGTCCAGCGCCTCGGCGTCCGCGGCCTTGGACTCCACGCCGAAGGCGCCCCACACCGCGGCGAGCTGCTCGCGTCCGGTGGTCTCGTCGCAGGCGATGCCGACGTGGTCGGCGTCGGTCAGGCGCAGGTTGACCCCGGCCTCGCGGGCGGCGGCGACGACCTCGGCGGCCCGGCCGGGCACTCGCGCGGTGACGGTGTCGAAGAACGTGTCGTGGACGATCTCGACTCCGCCCTCGCGCAGCCCCTGGGCGAGGACGGCGGCGTAGCGGTGGGTGCGGCGGGCGATGGCGGCCAGCCCGTCGGGGCCGTGGTAGACGGCGTACATCCCCGCCATCACGGCGAGCAGCACCTGGGCGGTGCAGATGTTGCTGGTGGCCTTCTCCCGGCGGATGTGCTGCTCCCGGGTCTGCAGGGCCAGGCGGTAGGCCCTGGTGCCGTCGGCGTCCACCGAGACGCCCACCAGGCGGCCGGGCAGGTTGCGCGCGAACTTCTCCCGCACCGCCATGAACCCGGCGTGCGGCCCGCCGAAGCCCATCGGCACGCCGAAGCGCTGGCTGGATCCCACCGCGATGTCGGCGCCCAGCTCGCCGGGGGAGGTCAGCAGGGTGAGGGCGAGCAGGTCGGCGGCGACGGTGACGACCGCGCCCAGCCCGTGCGCCTCCTCGATCACGGCGCGCAGGTCGCGCACGGCGCCGGAGGCGCCCGGGTACTGCAGCAGCACGCCGAAGACGCCCCGCTCGGCGACCTCGGCGGGGATACCGCCGGACAGGTCGGCGACGACGACCTCCACCCCGGTGGGCTCGGCGCGGGTCTCGATCACGGCGATGGTCTGCGGCAGGCAGTCGGCGTCGACCAGGAAGACCCCCTGCTTGACCTTGCCGACACGCCGGGACAACGCCATGGCCTCGGCCGCCGCGGTGCCCTCGTCCAGCAGCGAGGCCCCGGAGGTCGGCAGTCCGGTCAGGTCCGCGACCACGGTCTGGAAGTTCAGCAGCGCCTCCAGGCGCCCCTGCGAGATCTCCGGCTGGTACGGGGTGTAGGCCGTGTACCAGGCGGGGTTCTCCATGACGTTGCGCAGGATGACCGGCGGGGTGAAGGTGCCGTGGTAGCCCAGACCGATCATGGAGTCCAGTACCTGGTTGCGCCCCGCCAGGGTGCGCAGCTCCGCCAGGACCTCCGCCTCGCTGCGGGCCGCGGGCAGGTCCAGCGCCTCGGTGCTCCTGATCACCTCCGGTACGGCGGCGGCCGCCAGCTCGTCCAGTGATCCGTAGCCGACCTGGGCGAGCATCTTGGCCTGCTCGCCGGCGTCGGGGCCGATGTGGCGCTCCTCGAAGGGAGTGCCCCGCTCCAGCTCCGCGAGGGAGGTGGCGTGAGGAGTGCGGTCTGCTGTCATCTGGAAGCCTCCTGGTCTGCGCGACCTGCGAGGGACACCGCGGCGCGGGTGCCCCGACGGCCTCCCCCTCTGTCATCGCGACCTGAGAGCTTCACCGGCCCGCGTGCGCGGCCCGGTTTTCACCGTCGGTGAGGAGGGGCTGCGGCGTCGTCCGTCGTGGCCCGCCCTGCTTTCCAGAGTGACCTCACCCGCGCGGTACGTGAGCCTGAGAGATTCCGGGGAGGATTTGCTCCTTCGGCGCCCCCGGCACTGTCGCCGGAGGACTCTCCCGCTCGGGGTCAACAGCCACTTCAGAGCCTACCAGCGCCCGCCGGCGTCGACCCGGCCGCGGTTCCCGCCCACCTGCCCGAGTGGCCGATGCGCCGAATGTGCCGTTTCGTTGTTTGTGGCGACTGTTCGCGAGCAGGCGCCTTCTCGTGCGAGGAGTTGGAGGGACCACCGTGCAGACCGACATCGACCCGCGGGACCTGATAGGCCTCAAGGCGTTCGACAGCACCGGACAGAAGATAGGAACCGTGGACGAGGTGTACCTCGACGACGCCACCGGCATCCCCGAGTGGGCGGCCGTGCGCACCGGGTTCTTCGGCCGCGACGCCTTCGTCCCGCTGGAACCCAGCGAGGTGGCGGAGGGAACGCTGAAGGTGCCCTTCGAACGCTCCCTGGTGAGGGAGGCGCCGGACTTCGGCGTGGGCCGCCACCTCTCCCCCGAGCAGGAACTGCAGCTCTACCGCCACTACGGACTGGGCGTGCCCGGCGCCGCCGCGCCCGCCTCCGACGAGGACATGACGTTCGGGCGGATCGCGGGCTCCGAGGCCTGACCGCCCCATGGCGGCAGCGGCTCGGAGGGCTCCAGCTCCGGATCGTCCACCGCGAAGGTGCGCACCCGGCCCGGCGGCGACCCGGGCTGCTCGAACCGCACCGTGACCCGCCCCAGACCACTGCCCTGCACCCAGCCCGGCCCGTACCGCGCGTGCCGTATGTCCAGGCCGGGCAGCCAGTGCCGTACCTCCTGTGTTTCCCTCCCGGCCGCCGGTCCGTCCGCCGCCGCGGGCGGAGCGGGGCTCGGCGGCCGGTCCGCGCCGAGGAGCCCGGCGGCCCGGGTGCCGGCCTGGGCGAACAGGTCCTCCTGGGTGAAGTCGGCCAGCCCGCTCACCCCGACTCCCAGCAGCCTCACACCGGCGGTGGTGTCCACGCCCCCGACGAGCCGGGCGGCGGCCTCCCTCACCACCGCCGGGTCGTCGGTCGGGCCGCGCAGCGTCTCGGAGCGGGTGAGCGTGGAGAAGTCGTAGCTGCGGATCTTGACCACCACCGTGCGCCCGCTGCGCCCCGCCGCCCGCAGCCGCGCGACGCAGCGGTCGGCGAGCCGCGCGATCTCGGCCTGGATCCTGGCGCGGTCGGTGAGGTCGGTGTCGAAGGTGTCCTCGACCGAGACCGACTTGGCATCGCGCTCGGCGACCACCGGCCGTTCGTCGATCCCCCGCGCCATCGCGTACAGCGCTCCACCGTGCGCCCGGCCCAGCAGACGGACCAGTTCCGCCTCCCCCGCCTCGGCGATCTCGCCGACGGTGGCTATCCCCGCCCGGCGCAGGGTCTGGGCGGTGGCGGGCCCGACACCGGGCAGTGTGCGCACCGGCATCGGCTCCAGCAGCGCCCGCTCGGTGCCCGGCGGGATCACCACCAGCCCGTCGGGCTTGGCCTGCTCCGAGGCGATCTTGGCGAGCATCTTGGACCCGGCCAGCCCCACCGAGCCGCTGAGCCCGGTGGCGGCGCGGATGTCCCGGCGCAGCCGTTCGCCCACGGCACGGGCTGCGGCGGCGGACCACCGCCCCGCCTCTCCCGCCGCCCCGCCCGCCTGGAGGTCCACGAACGCCTCGTCCAGACTGAGCGGCTCCACCAGCGGCGACAGCTCGCGCAACAGCCCCATCACCACCTCGCTGACGCGGCGGTAGAGCCCGAAACGGGGGGTGAGGTAGGCGGCGTTCGGACACAGCCGGCGGGCCTGTGCCATCGGCATCGCCGAGTGCACCCCGAAGGCCCGGGCCTCGTAGGAGGCGGTGGCGACCACCCCCCGTGGCCCGAGACCACCGACGATCACGGGCTTTTCGCGCAGACTGGGCTTGGCCGCCTGCTCCACGGCGGCGTAGAAGGCGTCCATGTCCAGGTGCAGGACCGTCGGTGTCCCTCTCACACCTTTGATACTGCCCTACGTCACCGACAGGGACGGCCGCGTCGCCCGCCTGCCCCGCGCCCCCGGGCAGTACCGGTGGTCCGGCCGTCGCGCCGGGTCATCCCGCCCGGTTGCGGCGGCGCGCCAGCTCGTCGGCCGGGTTCTCCCCGACGATGGTCTCCCCGGTGTCGACCCGCTCGGCGTGCAACCGGGACAGGGCGGCCTCGACGTCCCGCCACACCACGCCGACCGCGATCCCGAAGACCCCCTGACCGCCCTGGAGGAGGTCGACGACCTCGTCGGGCGATGAGCACTCGTAGACCGTCGCGCCGTCGCTCATGAGCGTCATCCGCTCCAGGTCCCCGATCCCGCGCGAGCGCAGGTGCCTCACGGCGGTACGGATGTTCTGCAGCGACACCCCGGCGTCCAGAAGTCGCTTGACGATCTTCAGCACGACCACGTCGCGGAAGCTGTAGAGCCGCTGGGTGCCCGAGCCGTACGCCGGGCGGACACTGGGCTCGACCAGACCGGTACGGGCCCAGTAGTCCAGCTGCCTGTAGGTGATGCCCGCGGCCGCGCAAGCCGTCGGCCCGCGGTAGCCGACCAGCTCGGGCCCGGCGCCCTGCGCGGTGGGGGCGGACCGGGCGGTGGGCCGTATGGAGGATCCGCGCAACGGATACGGATCGCCCGCCGCCCTGCTGTCGCCGGTGCTTCCCACGCCGACCCTCCGTCCTTCACGTCCCGCGGATATGCCCGGGACCTGCCCAATCGACGGTAGGCAGTCACTCGGGGTGCGTCAACGATCGCCACACTCGGCACGCCGAGTGATAATCACCCAAGGAGTGGTTTTGCGTGTCCCCATCGCGGGAATGGGTGCCGGAATGGCCTGATGTCGGCGGCGCTCACTGGTTGCTGGTGCCGAAGTCCTCCGGGGAGATCTGGTCGAGGAACTCGCGGAACTTCTCCACCTCGTCCTCCTGCTCGTCCGGGATCGCGATCCCGGCGTCGTCCAGCACACCGTCGCTGCCGTAGATCGGTGTCCCGGTGCGCAGGGCCAGCGCTATGGCGTCGGACGGGCGGGCGCTCACCTCCACACCGCTGGCGAAGACCAGCTCGGCGTAGAAGACGCCCTCTCTGAGGTCGGTGATCCGCACAGCGGTGAGCTCCTGCCCGACCGCCTCCAGGACGTCCTTGAACAGGTCATGGGTCAGCGGGCGGGCGGGCGTCATACCCTGCTGGGCGAAGGCGATCGCTGTCGCCTCCCCAGGACCGATCCAGATGGGAAGGTACCGGTCGCCTCCCACTTCTCGCAGGAGAACGATCGGCTGGTTGGAGGGCATTTCGACCCGGACACCCACAACGTCGAGCTCGTTCACACAGCAACCCTAGGACGTGCGCGCCCCCTTTGGGTAGTCGGGCACCCCGTGACCCGGCCCATCGCCGGCGCGGCGTCGGCTCCGTGTCAGTGCGGCCGCGTCTTCAGCGCCGACCGCACCAGGGCCGCGTGCAGCCGTACGGCCAGCGTCGCCAGTTCCCGCGCGGTCGTCTCGGCGTGCGCCCTGGTCTGGGGATTGCGGTGCCGCCGCAGCGGCGCCACGACCTGCTCCACCAGCCCGGCCTCCCGCTCCGCGGAAGCCTTCACCACCCGCAGATGCCGCGGCTCCAGACCGTACCGGCCCAGATCCGCGACGATCCGGGCGACGGCGACGGCCTCGGCGTCGTACCCGCCGTCCCCTGCGGGACCGATCAGGCCGTACGACTCCCACTCGGCGAGCTGCTCCTCCTCCGCCCCGACGGCGGCCAGGAGCTCCGCGCGCCCCACACGCGCCGTACGGGGGGCGTCCGCGCCACCCGAGCCGTCCGGATCGCGGTCCTGCGGGGCGGCGGCCGAGGCCGGATCCCCCTCCCGCGATCCGAACGGATCGATGGCGTCGGACGGCCTCGCCGGGCCGGGCAGGGCCACCTCCTCGCCGCGGTCGAGTGCGTCGAGGTGCTCCTTGATGACCCGCAGCGGCAGATAGTGGTCGCGCTGCATCCGCAGCACCCGGCTCAGCCGCTCCACGTCCGCCGCGGTGAACTTGCGGTACCCCGACGGAGTCCGCTGCGGTTCCACCAGCCCCTCGGACTCCAGGAAGCGGATCTTGGAGATGGTCACCTCGGGGAACTCGTCCCGCAGCAGGTTGAGCACGGCTCCGATACTCATCGGAGCGGACTTCGCGGCGGCGGTGCCCCTGCGGGCACCGCCGGACCGTGATTGCAGCATGGACGCCCCCGGGGCGGTTGGTCAGACGGTGCGCTGACTGGCGAAGAAGACCAGCCTGTACTTCCCGATCTGGACCTCGTCACCGTTGTTGAGCACGACCGAGTCGATCCGCTCGCGGTTGACGTACGTGCCGTTGAGACTGCCGACGTCGGCGACGGTGAACCGGCCGTCCGGGCCGCGCCGGAACTCCACATGACGGCGGGAGACGGTCACGTCGTCCAGGAAGATGTCGCTCTCGGGATGGCGCCCCGCCGTCGTCAGCTCGCTGTCCAGCAGGAAGCGGCTGCCGGAGTTCGGCCCCCGGCGCACCACCAGCAGCGCCGAGCCCATCGGCAGCGCGTCCACGGCCGCCTGGGCCTCGGGGGACAGCGACGGCAGGGCCGTCTGTCCCGTCATCTCCGCGTCGTAGGCCTCGATGCCCGAGATCGAGATGGTGGAGGTCGTCTCCGAGGAACGCTCGGGTGCGGCACCTCCCCGCAGCGGCGCCCCGCAGTTGGAGCAGAAACGGCTCGCCTCGGCGGCGCGGGTACCGCACCTGGCACAGACCGGCAAGTCGCCTCCTCCACCCGTACTCGAAGCTGATGGTGCCTCGGAACCTATGCGGCCGGACGCTTCCCGGTCAACAGAGACAGGGCCGTGACCACTCGAATCGTGGCCGGGCGCGACCTCGTCACGGAAGAGCGGGCGTTCCGCCCCCTCCGCCGCGGGCTCGCCGCCGCGCGGCGCACGGTGCCGGGCGCCGTCCCCGGCGCCCTGACGCTTGATACCGAACAACTTCCCAAGAAAACTCACGGGCGATTCCCCTCGCACGAAACAGACCCGCCCGTGGGGCAGGACAGACCCTCGATGCTCACGGTGGCCGAACCGGACGCCCTCACAACGTCCCTGGCCTTCGGACAGTTTCCCTTACCCGCAGGCCGGCAAGCGCGCCGACCCCCGGTTTCTTCACGCGTCGGCTCACTGCGATGGCGACTGAGCGTAGTCAGGCCGCTTCGCCGATCGCAAGGCATCCACGACGATCTTCTCTGAACGGGTTATGGACACGGTGGCCTGCTCCTTCTCCAGGGACTGGACGACACCGCCCGGAATGTTGAGCGCCGGCTCGAGGTCCTGCGGCTCGCCGATGACCTCGAAACGGTAGGGCGAGGCCACCTTGCGGCCGTCGACCCTGATGCCGCCGCCACTGTCGGTGAAGTGGGTGCTCGTCACCACCCGTACACCGTTGACCTCGATGGCCTCGGCACCCGCGGCACGCAGTTCCTGGATCGCGTCCAGCAGCATGTGGGCCTCGACCGTGCCCGCGGCGTCGTCCACCGTCATCCGTATACCCGGCCCCTCGGCCGCGACCGTGCCCGCCAGCACACCCAGCTGCCGCGCCCTCTCCTCGGTCTGCCGGCGCGCCTCCTCCGCCTGGTCCGAGCTGTTCTCCAGCTCGGACTTCTGGTTCTCCAGCGTCCGCTTCTCCTCCTCCAGCCGCTGGGTGCGGCTGTCGAGCTCGTCGAGGATCCGCACGAGGTCCTCCTGCCGCGCACCGCGCAGCGGGCTGTTCTCGCTGGTGGAACGGACCTGGATGGCGAGCCCCAGCCCGAGGACGAACAGCAGCAGCGCCACGGTGAGTTGATTACGGTTCACCCGCGGTGGCCACAGTCCGCGGATCAGCCGCTCGCGTCCGTCCGGGGAAGGGTTCCCGTCGACCGGGGCGGTGCCCTCCGCGGGCTCCTCCGGCCCCGCGGCGGTCCCACCGCGCTCCTCCGCCGGGCCCATGCCCGGCGGTGTCGTCCTGTCGTCGCTCATCGCTCACTCACGCCCGGAACACATGCCGCCGGATGGCGGCGGCATTGGAGAAGATACGGATGCCCAGCACCACCACGACGCCCGTCGACAACTGCGCACCGACGCCGAGTTTGTCGCCGAGGAAGACGATCAGCGCCGCCACCACCACGTTCGACAGGAAGGACACCACGAAGACCTTGTCGTCGAAGATGCCGTCCAGCATCGCACGCAGTCCGCCGAAGACCGCGTCCAGCGCCGCCACGACGGCGATCGGCAGATAGGGTTCGACGACCGTCGGCACCACGGGACGGACCAGGAGTCCGGCCACGACTCCCACGATGAGGCCCAGAACGGCGATCACGATGTGCTGCCCTTTCCTGTTTTCACGGGCTCTGCCGTACGAACGGTGAGGCTGGGCGCGGCCGGCAGCCGCACCCTGTCCTGGACGGAGATACCGGTGCGGATGCCGTAGTTGTCCTGGAGCACCTCCAGGTACAGGCCGTCGTCACTGTCCTGGAAGGTTTCGCTCAGGTCCTCGCCGTCGCCCACCGCCAGCAGGGTGTACGGAGGCACCAGTGGTTTGTTGTCGACGAGTATGGCGTCGCCTGCGGCGCGGATGGCGGACAGGGCCGTCAGCCGCTGCCCGTTGACCGAGATCGCCTCTGCTCCCGACTCCCACAGCCCGTTGACGACCCTCTGCAGGTCCCTGTCCCGTACCCGCCCGGTGTCGGCGAAGCCGGTGCTCTGGCGCGGCCCTCCGCCCTCGCCCGGTCCGGAGTCCTCGGCATCGTCGACGACGAGCCTGATCCCCGGTCCCTCGACCGGCACCGCCCCGGCCAGCAGCGCGACCACTTCGCCGCGGTCGCCGCCGTGTTCCTGGAGCGCCTCGCGCTGCATGGCGGCGACCTCCTCACGGAGGCCGTCCACGCTGCTCTGCAGGCCGTCCGCGTCCCGGCTGCCGTCCTCGATGCGGTCGATCAGCTCCTGCCGCTCCCGCGCCTCCGTGGGCGCCTCGAAACGCGCCTGGGCGGCCCCCAGCGTGACCACCAGCGCGGCCAGGACGAGACCGGCGGCCAGGACGAGCTTCCCCCGCAGTGTGCGGGGCAGCCCGGACCGGCCCTCGGCGCCCCGGCGGGCCGCCGCTTCCGCGTAGCCGTCGTCGAGGCTGTGCTCCATCACGTTGGTGAGCAGCGACATGGAGGCGTCGGGTCGCGCAGGCCTCGAGGGTGTGCTCCGTGCGGGGTGCTGCTGCGACATGCCGCACATCGTCGCATGTCGAGGGCCGTACCGCCGAACAGGGCCTCCACAGCGTCGGAGCACGCCCGTTCGGCGGTACGGTACCGCGGTGTTCCGGGGCTCACGAGCCCCTGGAAATCGTCGGGCCGTCAGCGCCCGGCGCTGTCGACCACCGCCGACCACTCGTCGAGCAGCGCCTGCGCGGAGGCGTCGTCAGGCCCCTCGGCCCACAGGTGGGTGACCGCCTCGGCCGGATCCGGCAGCACCATGACCCAGCGCCCGTCGGACTCCACCACGCGCACGCCGTCGGTCGTGTCGACGAAACGTTCCCCCGCGGCCTCGACGACCCGGCGCATGACCAGGCCCTTGACCGCCCAGGGGGTGGCCAGGTCGCGACGCAGCACGTGGGCCTGCGGGATACGGGCGTCGATCTGGCTCAGGGTGAGCTGGGTACGGGCCACGAGTCCGAGCAGGCGCACGAAGGCCGCCGTGCCGTCGAAGACACTGCTGAACTCCGGCACGATGAACCCGCCCCGGCCGTCGCCGCCGAAGACGGTGGCCTCGTCCCTTCCGACCCTGGTGAGATCGTCCGGCGAGGTCGTGGTCCACTCCACCTGGGTGCCGTGGTAGGCGGCCACCTGCTCGGCGATGCGGGTCGTGGTCACCGGCAGGGCGACCTTCCCGCTGCGCCGCTCCGCGGCGATCAGGTCGAGCATCACCAGCAGTGCCCGCTGGTCCTCGATGATCGTGCCGCGCTCGTCCACCAGGGAGATCTTCTCGCCCACGGGGTCGAACCGGACACCGAAGGCCGCCCGGGCCGACGCCACGATCTCCCCCAGCCGCACCAGCCCGGCCCGGCGGGTGTCCGCCGTCTCGGTCGGCCGTGCCTCGTCCAGCCCCGGGTTGATCGTCAGCGAGTCGACGCCGAGCCGGCCGAGCAGACTGGGCAGAACGAGGCCGGCGCTTCCGTTGGAGGCGTCCACGACCACCTTGAGACCGGACTCGGCGACACCGGTGGTGTCCACCGCCCGCAGCAGTGTTCCCGTGTAGGAGTCGAAGACACTGGCCGGGAAGCTCAGGTCTCCGATCTCTCCCGGGAACGCCCTGCGGTACTCCTGGCGGGCGTAGACACGGTCCAGCTTGCGCTGGCCCGCCTGCGAGAGGTCGGCGCCCCGCTCGTCGAAGAACATGATGTCGACGGAGTCGGGAACGCCCGGCGTCGTACGGATCATGATGCCGCCGGCGCTGCCTCTCGCGGTCTGCTGCCGGGCCACCGGCAGCGGCACGTTCTCCAGGTCCCGCACATCGATGGCGCTCGCCTGGAGGGCGGAGATCACCGCGCGCTTCAGGGCACGCGCGCCTCGGGAGTGGTCGCGGGCCGTGGTGACCGTCGACCCCTTCTTCAGCGTCGTGGCGTATGCTCCGGCCAGCCGTACGGCCAACTCCGGCGTGATCTCCACGTTGAGGATGCCGGAGACGCCGCGAGCGCCGAACAGATGGGCCTGGCCTCTCGACTCCCAGATGACCGACGTGTTGACGAAGGCGCCGGCTTCGACCGTCTTGAAGGGGTAGACCCGGACGTTGCCCTGGACGATGGACTCCTCGCCCACCAGGCACTCGTCACCGATGACCGCACCGTCCTCGATCCGGGCGGCCCGCATCACGTCGGTGTTCTTGCCGATGACGCAACCCCGGAGGTTGGACTGCGGACCGATGTAGACGTTGTCGTGGACGACGGCCTTGTGCAGGAAAGCCCCGCTCTTGACCACCACGTTGGAGCCGATGACCGTGTGCTCCCGCAGTTCGGCGCCGGCTTCCACCTTGGCGTAGTCACCCACATACAGCGGTCCGCGCAGTACCGCGTCGGGGTGGACTTCCGCGCCTTCCGCGATCCAGACTCCCGGAGAGATCTCGAACCCGTCGATCTCGACGTCGACTTTCCCCTCGAGAACGTCGGCCTGTGCCTTGACATAGCTCTCGTGGGTGCCGACGTCCTCCCAGTAGCCCTCGGCGACATAGCCGTAGACCGGCTTGCCTTCCTTCATGAGCTGCGGAAAGACGTCGCCGGACCAGTCCACGGGGACATCGGGGTCGACGTAGTCGAAGACCTCCGGCTCCATGACGTAGATGCCGGTGTTCACGGTGTCGGAGAAGACCTGGCCCCAGGTGGGCTTCTCCAGGAAACGCTCGACCTTCCCGTCGTCGTCGACGATCGTGATACCGAACTCGAGAGGATTGGGCACCCTCGTGAGACACACGGTCACCATCGCGCCGCGCTCTCGGTGGAAATTGATGAGTTCGGTCAGGTCGAAATCGGTGAGAGCGTCACCGGAAATGACGAGGAACGAGTCGTCCTTGAGGGCTTCCTCTGCGTTCTTGACGCTGCCTGCGGTGCCCAAAGGTTTTTCCTCATTGGCGTAGGTGAGCTCCATCCCGAGCTCCTCGCCGTCACCGAAGTAGTTCTTGACCAGGGAGGCCAGGAACTGTACGGTCACCACGGTCTCGGTGAGACCGTGCCGCTTGAGCAGCCGCAGCACATGCTCCATGATGGGCCTGTTGGCCACTGGCAGCAGCGGCTTGGGCATGCTCGCGGTCATCGGGCGAAGGCGGGTGCCCTCGCCACCGGCCATTACGACGGCCTTCATGTCGGAAGCGTCCTCCTTGAAGAGACGACATACATGCCGACTGTGCCCGGCCGAAGAGACCCGTGAATCTTTAAAGGGCCACTCGGGTCTCGCAGCCCCCGACGAGAGTCAGGGCCTAGTCGGCTGCGGCGTCCGCCTTGACAAGTCGGCGGACTTGAACCACATAGAGGAGTCCTGCCCACCAGTACAGGGTTGTACCCCAGCCTGCGAACGCCCATCCGAAAATAGCAGCCAGTGACGGAAGCCATCCGCTTCCGTCACTGAGCAGCAGCAGCGGGAAGGCGTACATCAGGTTGAAGGTGGCGGCTTTCCCCAGGAAGTTGACCTGCGGTGGTGCATATCCGTGGCGGTCGAGGACCCAGATGGCCACCAGCAGCATGAGCTCGCGCGCCAAGAGCAGTCCGGTGAGCCAGAGTGGGAGGATGTCGCGCCATGTCAGCCCGACCAGAGTGGAGAGTATGTACAGCCGGTCGGCAGCCGGGTCGAGGATGCGGCCGAGGCCGCTGACCTGGTTCCAGCGCCGGGCGAGTTTGCCGTCCAGGTAGTCGCTGACACCGCTGAGCGCAAGCACGAGCAGCGCCCAGCCGTCGGCGTTGGGACCCCCGAACTCCGGCCAGAGGATCAGCCACAGGAAGAGCGGAACCCCTACGAGCCGCGCCATGCTGAGGATGTTGGGGATGGTGAGGACACGGTCCGTCTGGACGCGTGTCTCCTGGGCCTCCACCCAAGACCTCCTGTGAGTCCGTGCCAACGATGCCTCCTGACCTTACCCGCAGTGCGAGGCCAGGGACGAAAGGGGGCCCCGGAAACGGGGCACAACGCGAGAATGCCCTGCCGGGAACCCGGCAGGGCATTCTCTTCACATTTTGTTCGGCGGCGTCCTACTCTCCCACACGGTCCCCCATGCAGTACCATCGGCGCTGAGAGGCTTAGCT
>NZ_JAKMAY010000260.1:0-8341 GCF_022015835.1 Streptomyces sp. ICN903
CCCTCGATCCCCCGGCGCCATCCCGCCGCCCACCCTTGGAGCACCCCGACATGAGCGACACCCGCCGCGAGTTCATCGCCGCCATCGACCAGGGCACCACCTCCAGCCGCTGCATCGTCTTCGACCGGGACGGCCGCATCGTCTCGGTCGGCCAGAAGGAGCACGAGCAGATCTTCCCCGAGCCCGGCCGGGTCGAGCACGACGCCGCCGAGATCTGGGCCAACGTCCAGGAGGTGATCGCCGAGGCCCTGGACAGGGCGGGCATCACGCGCGAGGACGTACGGGCGCTGGGCATCACCAACCAGCGCGAGACGACGCTGCTGTGGGACAGGGCCACCGGCGAGCCGGTCCACAACGCCATCGTCTGGCAGGACACCCGCACCGACGCGCTCTGCCGGGAACTGGGCCGCAACGTCGGGCAGGACCGCTTCCGCCGCGAGACCGGCCTGCCGCTCGCCTCCTACTTCGCCGGCCCGAAGATCCGCTGGCTGCTGGACAACGTCGAAGGACTGCGCGAGCGCGCCGAGGCCGGCGAGATCCTCTTCGGCACGATGGACTCCTGGGTGATCTGGAACCTCACCGGCGGCACGGACGGCGGCGTGCACGTCACCGACGTCACCAACGCCTCCCGCACCCTGCTGATGAACCTGCGCACCCTGGACTGGGACCCGCGCATCTGCGAGTCCATGGGCGTGCCCATGGCGGTGCTGCCCGAGATCCGCTCCTCCGCCGAGGTCTACGGCGAGGCCCGCGGAGCACTGGCGGGCGTTCCGGTGGCCTCCGCGCTGGGCGACCAGCAGGCCGCGCTGTTCGGCCAGACCTGCTTCTCGCCGGGCGAGGCCAAGTCGACGTACGGAACCGGCACGTTCCTGCTGCTCAACACCGGTTCCGAGGCCGTCAACTCCTACAACGGCCTGCTGACCACCGTCGGGTACCGCATCGGCGACCAGGACCCGGTGTACGCACTGGAGGGATCGATCGCGGTCACCGGTTCGTTGGTCCAGTGGATGCGTGACCAGATGGGCCTGATCAACAGCGCCGCCGAGATCGAGACGCTGGCCAGCTCGGTCGAGGACAACGGCGGCGCCTACTTCGTCCCCGCCTTCTCCGGGCTGTTCGCCCCCTACTGGCGCTCCGACGCCCGGGGCGTCATAGCGGGCCTGACCCGCTACGTCACCAAGGCGCACATCGCCCGCGCGGTGCTGGAGGCGACGGCCTGGCAGACCCGCGAGATCGTCGACGCGATGGAGAAGGACTCCCGCGTCGAGCTGACCGCCCTGAGAGTGGACGGCGGCATGACCAGCAACAACCTGCTGATGCAGTGCATCTCCGATGTCCTGGACGCCCCGGTCGTCCGGCCGATGGTCGCCGAGACCACCTGCCTGGGCGCCGCCTACGCGGCCGGCCTGGCCGTCGGCTTCTGGCCGGACACCGACGCCCTGCGCGCCAACTGGCGGCGGGCCGCGGAGTGGACGCCCCGGATGGAGGCCGACGCACGCGAACGCGAGTACAAGAACTGGCTCAAGGCCGTGGAGCGGACCATGGGCTGGCTCGAAGAGGAGAACTGATCCACATGAACACCCTCAAAAGCGCCCCCACCCTCGGGGCGCGCCCGGCCGCCGGCCCGGACCCGGGCCGTGCCCAGAGGCGGGAGGTGCTGGACGGCGCGGTCTTCGACCTGCTGGTCGTCGGCGGCGGCATCCTGGGCACCTCGGTCGCCTGGCACGCGGCGCAGTCGGGGCTGCGGGTGGCGATGGTGGACGCCGGCGACTTCGCCGGCGCCACCTCCTCCGCCTCCTCCAAGCTGGTCCACGGCGGGCTGCGCTACCTGCAGACCGGCGCGGTGAGGCTGGTCGCCGAGAACCACCACGAGCGGCGGGTGCTGGCCAAGGACGTGGCCCCGCACCTGGTCAACCCGCTCACCTTCCACCTTCCGGTCTACCGGGGCGGCCCGCACGGCGCGGCCAAGCTCGGCGCGGGCGTCTTCGCCTACTCCGCCCTGTCCGCCTTCGGCGACGGGGTGGGCCGGCTGATCTCCCCGGCGAAGGCCGCCGCCGACAACCCGGCGCTGCGCACCGAGGGCCTCAAGGCGGTCGCGGTCTACGGCGACCACCAGATGAACGACTCCCGGGTCGCGGTGATGACCGTCCGCGCCGCCGTGGACTCCGGCGCGGTCGTCCTCAACCACGCCGAGGTCACCGGCCTGCGCTTCACCCACGGCCGGGTCACCGGCGCGGAGCTGAAGGACCGGCTGGACGGCACGGAGTTCAAGGTGGACGCCCGGCTGGTGCTCAACGCCACCGGACCGTGGGTGGATCACCTGAGGCGAATGGAGTACGCGGGCGCGGCGCCCAGCGTCAGGCTGTCCAAGGGCGCGCACTTGGTGCTGAGGCGTACGGCGCCGTGGCGGGCGGCGCTGGCCACGCCCGTCGACAGGTACCGCATCACCTTCGCCCTCCCCTGGGAGGACCACCTGCTGCTGGGCACCACCGACGAGGCCTACGAGGGCGACCCGGCCGACGTGTCGGCCACCGACGCCGACGTCCGGCAGATCCTGGACGAGGCCGCCTTCTCCGTGCGCGACGAGCAACTCTCGTCGGATCTGGTGACCTACGCCTTCGCGGGCCTGCGGGTGCTGCCCGGCGGCCCGGGCGGTGTGGAGTCGGCCAGGCGGGAGACGGTCCTCACCGAGGGCCGCGGCGGGATGCTCTCGGTCGCGGGCGGCAAGTGGACCACCTACCGGCACATCGGCCGCACCGTCCTGCGGAAGCTGGCGGCGCTGCCGGGCACCGCGCGGACCGGTTTCGCCGAGGACGCCGTCCCGGTCTCCGAGCTGGTGCGGCGGGTGCCGCTGCCGGGGGTGGCCAATCCGGACGCGGTCGCCCACCGGCTGCTGGTGGACCGCGAGCCGGGCACCCGGCTCGACCCGCTGACCGCCAGGCACCTGGCCACCCACTACGGAGCGCTGGCGTTCGACATCGCCCGCCTGGTGCACGAGGACCCGGCGCTGGGCGAGCGCGTCCACCCGGACGCCCCGGAGATCTGGGCGCAGGTCGTCTACGCCCGCGACCGCGAGTGGGCCGCGACGGCGGACGACGTGCTGCGCCGCCGCACCACGCTGACCGTCCGCGGTCTGGACACCGAGGATGTCCGCGCCAGGGTCGCGAAGGTGCTGGAGGGGCGCCGGCCCTGACCCCCGCGCCCCGGCGCTCCGCGGGCCCGTACGGCGCGGCCTGCCGCCCGCCGTACGGGCCCGCGCGCCGTGGGCGGCTGCGACGGTATCCGGACGGATCATCGCCGCACGGCCCGGGAAGGAGTGCCATGGCTGCGGCGCGGGCACGGTCACGCCGTAGGCTGGGCCCGCACGGTAATGGAACGTCAGCCGGTACGGAGCGAGTGCTCCGGTCGGCCGGAAGGAGGCACTGGGTGATCGAGCTCGAGGGAGTTCCCGAGCTGGTCGACCCGGTCATGGTGGCCGCGTTCGAAGGCTGGAACGACGCCGGTGACGCCGCCTCCGCCGCGGTCGCGCATCTGGAGCGGGAGTGGAAGGGCGAGGTGTTCGCGGCGCTGGACGCCGAGGACTACTACGACTTCCAGGTCAACCGCCCCCAGGTGTGGCTGGAGGGTGGTGTGCGCAGGATCACCTGGCCGACGACCCGCCTGTCGGTGGTACGGGTCGGCGACGCCGACGGCCGGGGCCGCGCCCGTGATCTGGTGCTGGTGCGCGGTATCGAGCCGAGCATGCGCTGGAGGTCCTTCTGCAACGAGATCCTGGGGTTCGCCCACGAGCTGGGCGTGGAGATGGTCGTCGTGCTCGGCGCGCTGCTCGGGGACACCCCGCACACCCGGCCGGTCCCGGTCACGGGCGTCACCTCCGACCCGGACCTGGCCCGCACGATGGATCTGGAGGAGTCCCGGTACGAGGGCCCCACCGGCATCGTCGGCATCCTCCAGGAGGCGTGCGGCCACGCGGGCGTACCGGCGGTGAGCCTGTGGGCCGCGGTACCGCACTACGTCTCGCAGCCGCCCAACCCGAAGGCGACCCTCGCCCTGCTCAACCGCCTGGAGGACCTGCTCGACGTGCGGATCCCGCTGGGCGAGCTGCCGGAGGACGCCCGGGCCTGGCAGCTGGGCGTGGACCAGCTCGCCGCCGAGGACAACGAGGTGGCCGAGTACGTGCAGTCGCTGGAGGAGGCCCGGGACACCGCGGAGCTGCCGGAGGCGTCGGGCGAGGCGATCGCCAAGGAGTTCGAGCGCTATCTGCGGCGGCGGGACGGCCAGCCCGGCGGCCACGCCGGGGGCGGTACGGCCGCCGAGGGCGGCTCGTACCTGCGCGACACCTCGGCCGGGGGGCGTACGCGTCCGGCGAGGCCGCCGGAGCCACCGGAAGGCGGCCCGGAGCGCGGTGCGCGGGGCCCCGAGGACGGGGGCGGCGGCCCGGAGGGCGGGGACGGCGCGGAAGACGAGGAGGGCGGCCCCCAGGGCCCGGAGAAGGACCGCTGAGCGGACAGCGCACAGCGGCACGGTACGAGGCGTCGGGGGCGCCCGCCGAACGGCGGGCGCCCCCGACGCCTTCCGTCGCGCGGCCGGAGGCTCAGAGCGCGACGCCCAGCAGGGCGTCCACGGCCCGCGACACCAAACCGGGTGCGCCGGTGTCCGTACCGCCGTCCGCGTTCTGGCGCTCGGCCCAGCGGTCGACCGCGGCCAGCGCGGCGGGGGCGTCGAGGTCGTCGGCGAGGGCGGCGCGGATCTCCTCCACCAGCGCGTCGGCCGGCGGGCCGTCGGGACGGGAGACGGCCGCCCGCCAGCGCCCGAGCCGGGCCACGGCCTCGTCGAGGACGGCGTCCGTCCACTCCCAGTCGGCGCGGTAGTGGTGGGCCAGCAGGGCCAGGCGGACGGCGGCCGGGTCGGTGCCGTCGCGGCGCAGCGCGCTGACGAAGACCAGGTTCCCCTTGGACTTGGACATCTTCTCGCCGTGGAGGGCGACCATCCCGGCGTGGACGTAGGCGCGGGCGAAGGGGTACCGACCGGTGAGCGCCTGCGCGTGCGAGGCTCCCATCTCGTGGTGGGGGAAGGCCAGGTCGGAGCCGCCGCCCTGGACGTCGAAGCCCATGCCCAGGTGGTCCAGCGCGATGGCGACGCACTCGACGTGCCAGCCGGGGCGGCCGGGCCCGAGCGAGCCGCCGTCCCAGGAGGGCTCGCCCTCGCGGGCGGCCATCCACAGCAGCGGGTCGAGCGGGTTCTTCTTGCCGGGGCGGTCCGGGTCGCCGCCGCGCTCGGCCGACAGGTGCCGCATCGTCTCGGCGTCCAGGCCGGAGACCTCGCCGAAGTGGGGGTCGGCGGCGACGGAGAAGTAGACGTCGCCGTCGAGGTCGTAGGCGGCGCCGGTCTCCCTCAGCCGCTCGATGACGGGGACGATCCCGGGTATGGACTCCACGGCCCCGATGTAGTGCCTGGGCGGGAGCATCCGCAGGGCGGTCATGTCCTCGCGGAAGAGGGCCGTCTCGCGCTCGGCCAGCGCCGTCCAGTCCTCACCGGTGTCGGCGGCCCGCTCCAGCAGCGGGTCGTCGATGTCGGTGACGTTCTGCACGTAGTGGACCTGCCGCTTGGTGTCGAGCCACACGCGCTGCACGAGGTCGAACGCGTTGTAGGTCGCCGCGTGCCCGATGTGGGTCGCGTCGTACGGCGTGATGCCGCAGACGTAGAGGCGGGCGACGGGACCGGGGGCGAGGGTCACCCGTCCGCCGGTCGCGGTGTCGTGGAGGCTGAGGTCTCGGCCCTGACCTGGCAGGGCGGGCACCTCGGAAGCGGGCCAGGCATGCATGGTCATGAGCGTAACCGGCACGCGGTACCGTCCACGAACGGGATGCGCGCAATGGCCTGAACCGGGTGCCGCGGCCGGTGTGGCCCGCTTGACGGGGCGTCGCCGGCCGGATCCACCCGCACGGGCGGACCGGACGGAGGGACCGGGCGGACCAGACGGGCGGCTCAGAGGGGCGGCTCAGACGGGCGGCCAGGGGATCGCGGGCCAGCCGCCGCCGGGCAGCGGGTGGCGGCCGGCGGCGATCAGGGCGTCGGTCCGCTTGCGCAGGGCGTCCAGCTCGGCGGGGGTGATCAGTTCGGCCAGCCGGGTGGCGAGCGGCCCGCCGCCGGCCAGTGCGGCGGACAGGCCGCGCAGCGCTTGAAGCGCCTCCTTCGGCAGCGGCTCGCCCGCCCAGCCCCACAGCAGGGTGCGCAGCTTGTCGTCGGTGTGGAAGGTCACACCGTGGTCGATGCCGTACAGCTCCCCGTCCGGGCCGGTCAGCAGATGCCCGCCCTTGCGGTCGGCGTTGTTGATCACCGCGTCGAGGACGGCCAGCCGGCGCAGGCGGGGATCGTCGGCGTGCACCAGCAGCGCGGTGCGGTCCCCGCCCACGCCGACCGGGACGACGGGCTTCCAGCCCGGCCCCGGCTCCCCCTCCTCCACCAGTGCGAGCAGTTCCGCGGCGGCGGGCCCGCCGCCTTCCGGTTCCTCCCGCCCGTCCCGCTCCTGTGCCCCGTGCGGCTCCTGTGCCCCGTCCGGACGGGGTCCGATCCACAGCTGGCACATGCCCTCGCCGTACGGGCCGTCGCGCAGCACGGTCGGCGGCACCAGATGCCAGCCCAGGGCCTCGCAGACCTCGTAGGCGGCCACCTCGCGCCGGGCGAGGGAGCCGTCGGGGAAGTCCCACAGCGGGCGCTCCCCGCGTACCGGCTTGTAGACGCAGGGCACCTGCCGTCCGCCGTCCCCGCCTTCCGCGTCCGCCTCGGCGACCGTGCAGTACAGCACCGCGTTGGAGGCGCCGCCGAGACGACCGCGCACCGTCAGCTCACCGCGGGCCAGCAGTTCGGCCGGCGGTGAGCCGCCGAGGTCCGCCTCCGGCCTCACAGGCCGCGGCGGTATCCGTTCTGGCGCGGGCATACGTGTCCCTCCGGATCGAGCGGCAGACTGCACAGCGGGCACGGCGGCCGGCCGGCCTTGACGACCTCCATGGCGCGTTTGGCAAAGGCCCGGGCCATGGTGCCGCTGATCCTCACGCGCAGCACCGGCGGGCCGTTCTCGTCGTCCCTCAGCAGCCTCTCCTCGGCCTCGGCCAGGTCCTCGTCGGAGTCGGCCTCGATCTCGACGAGGGCCTGCGCCTCCACGATCACGCACTCGTCCTCGCCGTCCCAGGCCAGCGCCATGGTGCCGACCCGGAACTCCTCCTCCACCGGAGTCCGCAGAGGGGCGTTGTCGGCCGTCTCGGCGGGCGCGACGGCCGGCACCGGGGCGCTGCCGCCGGTACGCCGCACGACCTCGTCCAGGAGTTCGTCTATGCGCTCGGCGAGCGCCTCGACCTGCGCCTTCTCCAGGGCGACGCTGGTGGTGCGGCCGGCCGCGGACGCCTGGAGGAAGAACGTCCGGCGGCCAGGCAGCCCGACCGTGCCGGCCACGAAGCGTTCCGGGGGGTCGTAGAGGAACACCTGACGGGACACGTTCCTGCTCCATCGGTCGACTGCTGGGACACTGGCACCCTACTGCGCCCGGCGATCACCGTGCCGACCACCGCACCCGTCACCGTGTCAGGCGCCGCCCCCGACGACCGCGCCGCCGTCGCCGCCCGCCTGCGGCGTGCCGTGCGCGGCGTCCGCCTCGCGCGGGGCGAGCGAGGCGAGGTCGCCGGTGTCGCCCAGCCGCAGCAGGAAGGGGCGCAGCGGGGTGTAGCGGACGGCGGTGACCGAGCAGGGCTCGACGTGGAGGCGCTGGAAGAGATCCAGGTGCATGCCGAGGGCGTCGGCGACCAGCGACTTGATGATGTCGCCGTGCGAGCACACCAGGTAGGTGGCGTCCGGCCCGTGCTCCCGCTCGATCCGCTCGTTCCACTCCCGTACGGCCTCCACCGCCCGGGCCTGCATACCGCGCATCGTCTCGCCGCCGGGGAAGGCCGCGGCCGAGGGGTGCTGCTGGACGGTGGCCATCAGCGGCTCCTCGTTCAGCTCGGCGAGCTTGCGGCCGGTCCAGTCGCCGTAGTCGCACTCGCCGACGCGCTCCTCGGTGTACAGCGGCAGGTCCGGCCTGGCGGCGGCCAGCGGTGCCAGGGTCTGGCGGCAGCGCTCCAGCGGGCTGTGGACCGCGGCGGCCAGCGGGAGCGCCGCCAGGCGCGCGGGCAGGGCGGCGGCCTGGGCGGCGCCGAGCTCGTCCAGCTCGACGCCGGGGGTGCGTCCGGCCAGCAGTCCGGAGGTGTTGGCGGTGGACCGGCCGTGCCGGACGAGGAGCAGCGTGGGCATGGCAGCCAGCGTAGGCGAGGGCGGCGGGACCGAGTAGGGGCGGGGCCCGGAGGCC
>NZ_JAKMAY010000261.1:0-8251 GCF_022015835.1 Streptomyces sp. ICN903
CGCTCGACATCCGCTGACCCGCCGTCAAGGCGATCGGGACCGTACCTATTCGCCCGCGGTCACCAGCCCCGACTCGTAGGCGAAGACCACCGCCTGGGCGCGGTCGCGCAGGCCGAGCAGGGTGAACCAGTCGCCGAGGCCGTAGACCAGCGCGAGGCCGTCCATCCCGATAGCTGGACACGGCCCTCGACTCCCTGCCCCTGGTACCGGTCGGCCGAGGCGGGGACAGCAGGACCTGCACGAACGCAGTCGGGTAGCTCGCCGCCGCACTGCGCGCAGCCTGGCGGCGAAGGCGGCGTCCATACGCGATACCGGTCGCCTGTCCGTACCATCGGCCGCCGGGCAGCGCCCCACGAACCCCTGCCGTCCCAAGCGGCGGCAGGGCACGCCGACTGCGTCCGGAGGGGTACAAGGGCCGGCCCGGCGGCCCTCAAGGGGCGGGTTCTTCACCGATGCTGTCCATCGCCGTACGGCACCACCGCAGTCCGGTGCCGTCAAGGACCAGAAGATGACTGACCGGGACAGCTGCGGTCTTGGCCATGGCGGACAGCAACCCGTCGGCCAGTGCGGTGCCGTCCTTTCCGTGTGGGGGGTTTGTTTCGGCACGGGCACAATGGCGGCGGGGTGCTGCGCGGTGGCAGGTGACACTCTTACGGCGAGACGGTCGTCGTGTCTGGTGTCGGGGCCGGCTCGGCGTTCCGATGTCCCTTTGGAAGCGAAGCGCAGCAGCCGGCGTCCCTGACTGCTCTGCCGCGGCATCTCACTGGTTGAAAGGCTGTCTGGCCTGCCTTATTCCTTCAGGCGGGCATGGATGGCTTCGCTGATGGTCCGCACCGCACGGTCGACATCTCGCACCATGGCCTCGGGGGTGAGCTGTTCGGATTCGTAGATGAACGCGGTGGAGCCGCGCCGGCTGCCGCAGTAGTCGATGATGCCGTGCTCGATCTGCGTCCGCAGTGCGCTCTCGTATCCGTGGCGCCCGTATGCACCGCAGTCGTCGCCGGCGATGGGGAGAAGATGTGTGGTGAGGCTCTGCAGTTTCGGCTGCAGACCCGAAGCGGGGGAGTGTTCGAAGGCCCAGCCGTTGACGAAGACACGGTCGATCCACCCCTTCAACAGTGCAGGCATCGACCACCAGTACACGGGGAAGATCAGCACGAGATCGGTGGCGCGCTCAAGACGACGGTGTTCAGCCGTGACGTCAGCCGGATAGTTGCCGCCGTCGTGGTACGCCCGGCGATCCGCCGGAGTGAACCGGGGGTCGAACCGCTCCTTGGCCAGGTCGGCGATCTCGACCGAACCGGGTCGGAGCGCTGCCTGGAGTTTTCCCAGCACGTGGTGCGTCAGGGACCGGGGGTCGGGGTTGGCGGCGACCAGCAGGGCGTGCATCGATGGCTCCAGTTACGTGAGGATACGGACATCAACAAGTGGTGTGGATGTGCGGGATGGCGTGCGGTGCTCCGCTTCCCGGAGCCCGGTACGCCAGGCCAGGGCCCGTGGGACTCAGCACCGCTGGGCTTTCGCTGCTGTGGCCCGCAGGACGAAGTCCTCGAAGGTCCGCGGCGCGCACCCCAACCAGTCGAACGGGGTCCGACTGGAACGGGAGGCGGCGCGCACGGGCGTGTCGCGCAGCCGCAACCGGGCGGTCACCCGTCGGCCGGTGTTGCCCGTCGTGCCGGGGACAAGAGTGATGTCGTTGCTCATGGCAGCGAGTCAACGGCACGCACCCGGACGATTCCATAGGTAATACGCCAGAGCACCTGGGCAATCGTCTGAATCGTTTAGCCTTGGCGGGTGGATGCTTTCGGCGACCTACTGCGCGGAGTGCGGGCCCAGGGCTCGTTGTTCGGCAGTTCGACCCTGACCCCGCCCTGGTCGCTGCACTTCGTGGACGGCGCGCCGTTGACCTTGTGCACCGTTCTTTCCGGAGGCGGCTGGATCGTGCCGGAGCGCCGCCCTCCCGAGCGTCTGGGCGTCGGCGAGACAGTGATCGTGCGGGGCCCCGCGCCGTTCCTCTTCGTCGACGAGGTGGGCACTCGGGCCGAACCCGTCGAGTGCGGCGCGTTCTGCTCGACGCCCGAGCAGGGCGGGACCCGCTACCGGCTTGGCTGGCACGACGCCGGTACCGGTGGTGAGGACACGACGACCCTGGTCGTCGGCGCCTATCCGGTGCACGGGGAGATCAGCCGCAGGCTGCTGGACGCACTGCCCGTCGTACTGCGCGTGGGGTCCGGCGGCGGACCCGACCCCGTGTGGGATCATCTCGCCGCCGAGGTCGCCGCCGACACCCCGGGCCGGCAGATCGTCCTCGACCGGCTGCTGGACTGGATGCTGGTGTGCGCGCTGCGCGAGTACTTCGACCGGCCCGGCGGCACTCCGCCGGGCTGGTACTCCGCCGGGCGCGACCCGGTGGTGGGCGGTGCGCTGCGCCTGCTGCACGGGGAACCGGCAGCGCCGTGGACGGTTGCCTCGCTGGCCGGCCGGACCGGGGTGTCGCGGGCCACGCTGGCGAAGCGGTTCACCGACCTGGTCGGCGAACCGCCCCTGACCTACCTCACCCGCTGGCGCATGACGCTCGCGGCGGACCTGCTGACCGAGCGCGAGACGGCGACTGTCGCGGAGATCGCCCGCGCCGTGGGCTACTCCGACGCGTTCGCGTTCAGCGCGGCGTTCAAACGAACCCGCGGCATCAGCCCCAGCGCGTATCGGCGCACCGCGACGGCCCCACCCCCGCAGCCGACCGGCACACCCCATGACAAGTCCCCCAGCATCCGGCCCCTGTGACTGCGACAATGACACTGCGGAGTTCTCAGCGGTCGTCCGAGGCCGGGGGCAACGGTTCGGTGCTCGTGTCGTAGGGGTCGGCTTCTCCATGCTGCTGCCCTCAGCGTCGCTTCGCCTCCCGTGGACGAGTACGAGGCTCTCCTGGTCGCGGCCGAGCACTTCGCCTTCTGCCCGGACGACATCTGGCAGGGCAGCAGGCCATACACACTGGCCGCATACGCCGAGCGGATCACCGGCGCCCACTACTGGGACTTCTGGCGGGACTGACCCGCTGCCCGGAAGACGTTCGACTGGGAAGTGGCCCTCATAGCGCGGTGCTGGGTTGTCAGGTGACGGACAGTCTGTGCCACCAGTGACTGCAGCCGCCGGAGCAGAAGCGCTCGCGGCGCCGTCCGTCGGCGATCGCGAGCACCGCGATCAGCAGCCGGAACGCCTTGCGGCGTTCGTCCAGGGGCGTGAGACCGGCGATCTTTCCCAATTGCTCGTCCATCCGGCCTCGTGAGATCAGCACTGCGGGTGTATGCGTCGGGCGCAGCCCGGCACGGCGGATGCTCTCCGGTGCGTCATCGGTGACCGCGCGCGCCTGAACGCAGTGATGGCGCAGGAACAGCAGCACCTCGGACTGCTTTTCCCGTCCGAGGCCATCGAACCACTCGAGTCCCTCGGACATCGGGCGCAGCCCCTGCGCGAGCTCGTTGAGCAGGACATCGCGTTCGTTCACAACTGCCTCCCGTGGGACGGACGCCGCTTTGCAGCGGTGTGATCAGGATGCCGAGCAGCACCGCCGGATCGGCCGCGCCCTCGGCGTCGTCGGCCCAGCGAGCAGTCTGCAGTGGGTGAACCTGGTCGACGAGGACGCCTTCGCGGGCCGGGACGAAGGCCACCGCCGGCATGGCCGAGCGGCACAGCCACTCGTTGACGGCGGCGACGAGGACGGTCGCCTTGTAGCGGGCCGCCGGCTTGCCGTAGCGCGCGGCGGCGGCGCGGTGCCTTTTGGGGGTTTGGTTCCGTACTCGACCGTGTGGCGCTCGCGGTGGTCGGCCGGGACATCGGCACGGCTTGCCCGGCCACCCGCCTCCGGGACGTGGCGTACGCGTTCTCCTGTGCGGAAGCCGCGTGCGCGCTGCACGAAACCGGGTCCTGTCCTCCCCGAATCGGCTCAGTCCGAGGTCGTCCCGGGTTTGGTGTGGAGAACGTCGCGGGCCTGCTCCGCGGCGCGGGCGATGCTCTCGCTGACGAAGCCGAGGAAGCGGGCGACGTTCTCGAGGCGGGCGGCGGCCGGGGTGCCGTGGCCGAGGACGCCGATGCCCTGCCGCGCGGTGTCGACGAGTTGGGCGGTGGAACGGGCGCTGGCCATCATCGACCGGTACCAGACGTCGTCGTCGACGACGTAGCGCTCGCGGCGGCGTTCGCCGCGTTCCCGGCGGACGAAACCCTGGCTGTCGAGGAACGCGACCGCTTTGGAGACGGACGCCGGGCTGACCTGGAGGCGCTGGGCGAGTTCGGAGGCGGTGAGGCTGCCGGTGTCGGTGAGGGTGAGGCAGGCCATCACCCGGGACATCATCCTCGGCATGCCCGAGGCCATGAAGGCGGCGGCGAATGTCTCCTCGTACTCGCGTACAGCCTCGGAAACACCTCCGTGGGCCTGCGGGAGCGTCTGCGGTTCTCCTGGCACGGCCTGCCTGCGCCGGCGGGTGCGGTGTTCGGTGGCGCGCTGGGCCAGGTCGGCCCGGTAGCCGGCGGGGCCGCCGTTGCGCATCACCTCACGCGTGATCGTCGAGGTCGGACGATCGAGACGTCTGGCGATCTCGGCGTAGGCCAGGCCGTCGGCCAGTCCCTGCGCGATCTGTCGGCGTTCCTGCTGGGTGAGCCTGCTTCCCGGCATCGTGGTCTCCCTCGTTCTTCCGATGGCTTCAAGATAGCGTTCACACTCAGCCCATTGCAACGAGTGGGCGATTGTCGTTGCGTTAATCCTGAGCGGAGCTGCAACGATTTATCGGCTTCTACCTGCTGTGACGATCCTCCCGTGCGACAAGCAGGTTGATGGGGAGTTGAATGCAACGTAGCGTTTCCGGTGTAAGAAAAAACGAGCCAAGGGAGAGCACGATGCAGAAGTTCGACACCCCCGCCCCGGTCTCCGCACTCCTCGACATCCCCGCGGGACGCATCCGGTTCATCGCCGCCGACCGGGCCGACACCGTGATCGAGGTCCTGCCCGCGAACCCCTCGAACGGCCGCGACGTGAAGGCGGCCGAACGGACCAGGTGCGAATATGGTGGCGGTGTCCTGCGAATCGAGACCTCTCCGGGGAAGAACCGGATCCTCGGCGACTCCGGATCCATCGAGGTGACCGTCCAACTGCCCGCCGGCTCTCGCGTCGAGGCGAAGGCGGCCCTCGCCGAGTTCCGGGGCGTCGGACGGCTCGGCGACGTCACCTTCGAGGGCACGCAGGCCACAGTCAAGCTCGACGAGACCGCGAGCGCCGGCCTCACCCTGCAGGCCGGCGACATCTCGGTCGGCCGCCTGGGCGGCCCCGCACAGATCAGCACCCAGAAGGGCGACATCCACATCGCCGAGGCCCTGCGCGGCACGGTTACGCTGCGCACCGAGCACGGCGATATCTCGATCGCCGCCGCAGCCGGTGTCCCGGCCGCCCTGGACGCCGGTACCACCTACGGCCGCGTCAGCAACGCCTTGAAGAACGACGGCACCGCCGAACTCGACATCCGTGCCACCACCTCCCACGGCGACATCACCGCCCACAGCCGCTGAAAGAGCGGAAACCGCACGGTCCGGCCGGACTCACCGCGGCCGATTCCGCCGGCCGTCGCCGAAGGCACCGCCATCCAGCCCGAGGAACCCGCGATCCACATGCGGGGCCGGGAGAAGCCGTACAGGAAGCTCTCACGCGATCAGGAGGAACACATGACGGAGGAACACATGAAGAAGGACAACACTTCCCCGGCCACCGCGCAGTGGACCGGCATGGTGCCGGTCGACGACACGGCCCTGGCCGTCACCGACAGCGGCGGCCCCGGCATCCCCGTGATCTACCTCAACGGCCAGTTCGCCACGCAGGGATACTGGCGACGGACCATCGGCGAACTGGGCACGCAGTGGCGGCACATCACCTACGACGAGCGGGCCCGCGGCAGGAAGTCGAAGCGTTCGGCGGACTACTCCTTCGAGGCCGCCGTCCGGGACGTCGATACCGTTCTCGAGGCCAGGGGAGTGGATCGGGCGCTGGTGGTGGGCTGGTCCTACGGGGCGGTCGTCGGCGCGCACTGGGCCGGCCGGAATCCGGAGCGTGCCCTGGGCGCGGTCCTGGTCGATGGCGCGTACCCGTACGACTGGCTCGACGAGGCCATGGAGGAGCGGATCCGGAAGTCGTTCCAGCGGATGAGCTGCTTCCTGCCGCTGCTGCGTCCGACGGGGCTGGCCCCGCGAATGACCGCCGAACAGATGGCGAACAGCAACATCGAGCTCGGCCGGCTCTCCCGTGAGCGCGAACTGGGCCCCGTGCTGGCCGGCATCGCCGTCCCGGTGCGGTACGTGGTCGCTTCGGGGACGTCCCTGGGAAGCCGCGGTGACGAGCAGGAACGGATACGCACCAGCCTCGATGCGGTCACCGCCCGCAACCCGAACATCAAGAGCGTGAAGGTCGCGAGCAACCACGGTGCGATCCTCAGGAAAGACTTCCGCGCCGTCGCCGAGGCCGTGCGCGAGGTCGCCGCCCTCGACCGCCGAGGGCTCTGACGAGGAGCGGGCAACGTCGCTGGGCAGCACACCCAGCACCCCAACTCGGAGAAAGCGCCACAGGATCACAACCTCCGCGTTCATGCCCGGCACGTTGTCCATCCGCGCCTCCGACCATCCCGGTGACACGTCCGGCGCCGTCACCGGCAGGGGGTCTGCGGCTACCCTGCCCGGGGCGGCCGGCAGTGAGCGAATCCGGGGGAGACGTGAACCGACCACTGTTGTTCCTCGACGTGGACGGGCCACTCAACCCCTACGCGGCCAAGCCGGAGAGGCCTCCCGCCGGCTACACCACACTCAGGGTCCCCCGGAACGACGCCCATGAGGACGACACGGGCCTCTCGTCCCAACGACGCCCCCTGCGGGTCTGGCTCAACCCGGAGCACGGACGAATCCTGCTCCAGCTCGGTTTCGAACTGTGCTGGGCCACCACATGGATGGGCGACGCCAATCGGTGGATCGCACCGGCGCTCGGCCTTCCGGAGCTTCCCTTCGTCGACTTCGGCAGCGCCCTGCTCCAGGAGCGCCCTGACGGAGTCCACTGGAAGACCGGCCCGCTGGTGGACTACGCCGACGGCCGTCCGTTTGCCTGGGTGGACGACGAACAGAGCGCGCTGGACCAGACGTACGTGACCGCCCACCAGCGAGGACCCGGGCTTCTGCACCACGTCAACCCGCGGGTCGGCCTACGGGAACACGACTTCCACACACTCGCCGACTTCGCCCGGTCCCTGGAGACCCCACGAGTCACCGGCTGAGCTGGTCGTCGGCTCTTCAGGCGGCTGCGCGACCGGAGCCGCGATCACTGAGGAAGAATCCTTACAGCGGCTCGCACCGTGAGCTGCTGAAGCACCGGCTACAGGCATCCCGGCTCGCCGTTGGCGACGAACCGCGCCAGGGATTGCTTCAGCAGTTCGAAGAACTGTCGCAGATCGCCCGCTACTTGATCGAGTTCGGGCTCGTCCAGCGAGGCCGTTCGCGTCCGGTAGACGGCTCCGCCAGGGCTGGCGACATAGGACAGGCCGCCACCGTCCGAGCCGACGATCAGGCCACCGTCCCTCTGGTCCGCGCCTGCATCGACCGCGCCGTACTGCTGGAACCGGAGCAGGACATCGGCTGCCGGAGCGACGAAGCAGCCGTTGCCGACCTCCTCCCAGGTGACGTCGCCGACGCTGTCGTAGAAGGTGACCAGATCCGAGCGGATGCGGGACGCGGCCCGACTGTGGCGGGAACATCTCGACGCCGACTTCCCCGCCGGCCTGCGAGGTGTCGAGTTCGAAGGCATCGACATGGTGATGCTCGACGCGGATACCGCAGGCTGCGTCTGCACGTGGCTCAACAACGGCGGCGCTCTCGATCCGGAGCGCAGACACATCCTGCAGACCCGCCTTGAGAACCTGGCTCGAATCGTTCCGCAGATCAGCGCCCCATCAGGCCGCCGGTACTACCAACGGCTGCACCAGCTCGCCTTGCTCATTTTGAGCGCCCCGAACACCAAATGAGATGACCTGTTAGAGCGTGTCCTATGTGGTGATCGGCTCGTTGGGCCGGGCATGGGGAGTAACCGGTGGGGATGGATCGTTCCGGACGGCTTGTGGGAGCTCGCGCGGCCGCTGATCCCGCCGGCGAGGGTGCGGCCGCAGGGCGGCGGGACGCAGAACACTCCTGATGAGGCGGTGTTCGCCGCGATCATCTACGTGCTGGTCAGCGG
>NZ_JAKMAY010000262.1:0-8217 GCF_022015835.1 Streptomyces sp. ICN903
GGGCCGGCCCGGTGGGGGGAGGGGTGATGCGCACCGGCGAGGAGGTCCACCACCAGGTCCGCCGGGATCCGCGCCTGGATCCGGCCCGCTTCGTGCCGAGGTCCGGCAGCGCGGTGCCGCGCCCGAGCGCGTGCCCCTGCTCTCCTCCGTCCCCGGCGGGGAGATCTCCTGGCACCGGATCCTGTTCGTGGAGGCGGACGGCGAGGTGGTCCGGGACCGCGCCACGGGCGTGGACGGCCTCGGCGCCTCCGAGGCCGGGCGACGCCGCGCTCCCCCGCCAAAACCCTTGCCACCACCGGACCGACCCCCTTATCGTCAATCTGACAATTAAGGAGGTCGCCGCGTGGACACCGTCGCGGACCTGCTCGCTCCCCTCCAGCAGCCCCTCTTCACCCTGCTCGGCAGCCCCGTCAGCTGGGTGGAGGTGCTCGGCTTCGGCAGCGGGGGGCTGTGCGTGTGGCTCGTCGCCCGCCAGCACATCGCCAACTGGCCGATCGGCATCGCCAACAACCTGTTCTTCATCCTCCTGTTCGCCGGCGCCGGGCTGTACGCGGACGCCGGGCTCCAGGTCGTCTACATCGCGCTGGCCCTGTACGGCTGGTGGTCGTGGGTCGCCGGCGGCCCGCGGTCAGCCTCCGGCCGGCTGCCGGTCAGCCGCACCGGCGTCCGCACCTGGTGGGTCCTGGCCTGCGCGACCGCGGCCGCCACCGCCGCGCTGACCGTGCTGCTGGACCGGGCCACCGACTCCACCGTGCCCTTCTGGGACGCCCTGACCACCGCGCTGTCACTGGCCGCCACCTACGGCCAGTGCCGCAAGAAGGTCGAGTCCTGGTACCTGTGGATCGCCGCCGACGTCGTCTACGTGCCCCTGTACGCCCACAAGGGGCTGTACCTCACCTCGCTGCTCTACCTGGGCTTCATGGCCCTGTGCGTGGCCGGGCTGCTCGGCTGGCGGCGCGAACTGGCCGGCCGCACCGGCCCGGCGGCCCCGGTGGGGGCCGCCGCGTGAGCGGGGGCGCGGACGGGAGACCCGGGCGGCCGGGGAAGGAGTTCGGGCACGGGCTGGTGCTGGGCAAGTTCTACCCGCCGCACGCCGGCCACCACCATCTGGTCCGCACCGCCGCCGCGCGCTGCCGCCGGCTCACCGTGCTGGTGTGCGCCTCCTCCGTGGAGTCGGTTCCGCTGGCCGACCGGGTGGCGTGGATGCGCGAGGAGCACCCCGAGGCGGGCATAGAGGTGGTCGGGGCGGTGGACGACGTGCCCGTCGACTACTCCGACCCCGCCGTCTGGGACGCGCACATGGCGGTCTTCCGCGCCGCCGTGCCCGGGCCGGTCGACGCGGTCTTCACCTCCGAGGCCTACGGCACGGAGCTGGGCCGCCGCTTCGGCGCGGCGGCCGTCACCGTCGACCCCGGCCGCACCGCGTACCCGGTCTCCGGGACCGCGGTGCGCGAGGACCCCGTCGGATGCTGGCCGCACCTGGCCGCCCCCGTACGCGCGGCCCTGACCCGCCGGGTCGTCGTGCTGGGCGCGGAGTCCACCGGGACCACCACCCTCTCCCGCGCCCTCGCCGAGCACTACCGTTCGCGGGGTGGGGTGTGGGCCGAGACGGGCTGGGTTCCCGAGTACGGGCGGCGGTACAGCGAGGAGAAGTACGCGCGGCTGCGGGCGCGGCGGCCCGGCGCCCCGTTCGGGGACGTCGTCTGGGAGCCGGAGGAGTTCGAGCTGATCGCCGAGCGCCAGCTCGCCGCGGAGGACGCCGCCGCGCGGACCGGTTCCCCCGTGCTCTTCTGCGACACCGACGCCCTGGCCACCACGGTCTGGCACGAGCGCTACACCGGCCGCCGAAGCCCCCGGGTGGAGGCCGTGGCCGCCCGCGGCAGGCACCACCTGTGGCTGCTGACCGACCACACGGGTGTGCCGTTCGAGGACGACGGGCTGCGCGACGGGGAGCATCTGCGGGCCTGGATGACCGGTCGCTTCCGCGCCGAGCTGAGCCGCCGCGGCCTGCCTCACCTGGTCGTCGGCGGGTCCCACCGGGAGCGTCTGCGCGCGGCGGTGGCCGCCGTCGACGAACTCCTCGCGCGCGGTTGGCGCTTCGCCGACCCGCTCCCGGAGCGCGGCTGACCGCCCGCCTCGTTCCGGGGCGCCCCGCACGGCCCGTTCCGCACGGCCCGGGCGCCTCGTTCTGTGAACGGTGTCAAACGCCGTAGTAACCTGCCCAGTGGAACCGACTGTTCGAATCCCGGCGCTCCCATCGGAGCTTTGAATTCGAACAGTTGCCTGTGGCAGCCCCGACCGATCCGACCCCGGAGATCTCGATGCCTTCAACACGCTCAGTGCCGGTCACCCTCGCGGAGATCGCGCGGATCGCCGGGGTGGGGCGGGCGGCCGTCAGCAACTGGCGGCGCCGCCACGACACCTTCCCCGCCCGGATCGGGGGCACGGACGCCAGCCCCCAGTTCTCCCTCGCCGAGATCGAGCGGTGGCTGCGGGAGAACGACAAGCTCAAGGAGATCGGGGGGCGCGAGCTGCTCTGGCCCGGTTTCGAGGCCCTCGGCAGCCGGGACGAGACGGGTCTGGCCATCGCCGAGGCCGGACGGCGGATGCTCGGCGGCCAGGCCCCCGCGTCCGCCGCGCCCCTGTCCGAGCAGGCCGGTGAACTGGTCGACGAGGCCGTGGCGCTGGGGCGGCGCGAAGGAGCGCGGGAGGTCTTCGAGTTCCTGCTGCAGCGCTGGCTGGACGCCCACGTCCGCCAGGTCAGCGCCAGCCCCCGGCCCCTGGCGGACCTGATGGCCGAGGTCGCCCTGGCGGCGCACCCGTCCCCGGCCGGGGACGGCGGGGCGACCGTGCTCGACCCGGCCTGCGGCGCGGGCCATCTGCTGGACGCCGCCGCACGGGCCGAGACGGACGCGGGCGCGGCACGCGTCACCCTGCTGGGCTGCGACAGCGACCCGGCGCTGGCCGCGCTGGCCGCCGCGCGGCTGGCGTTCGTCACCGAAGAGGCGGGCGCCACGGGGAAGACCGGTAAGGCCGGTAAGGCCGGTGCGGGCGGGGTGCGGGTGACGGCGGACGTACGGGAGGGCGACTCCCTGCGCGCCGACCCGCACGAGCGGGCCACAGCGGACGTCGTCCTGTGCAACCCGCCCTTCAACGAACGCGACTGGGGCTACGAGGAGCTGTCCACCGACCGGCGCTGGGTACACGGCCTGCCGCCGCGCACCGAGTCCGAGCTCGCCTGGGTCCAGCACGCCCTGGCCCGGCTGCGGCCGGGCGGCGCCGCCGTGCTGCTGCTGCCGCCGGCCGTCGCCTCCCGCCGGGCCGGCCGCAGGATCCGCGGCGCGCTGCTGCGCGCCGGACTGCTGCGCGCCGTCATCGCCCTGCCCCCCGGCTGCGCGCAGCCGCACAGCGTCTCGCTGCACCTGTGGCTGCTGCGCGCCCCCGAGGGCGCCGGACCCGCCGAGGACAACGGGGTCCTGCTCGCCGACGCGGCGGCCTCCCGGCGGGCGGCGGCCTCACGCGAGGGCGGGGTGGACTGGGACGCGCTGGGCGGTTTCGTACGGACCGCGGTGCGCGCCTACGACAGCGGGGCGGCCGAACTGCCGGACTGCGCCCGGCGCATGGCCGTCATCGAGCTGCTGGACGACGAGGTCGACCTCACCCCCGGGCGCCACGTCTCCCCCGCCCCCGGCGGCGACGAACTCGACCTGGAGAGCGCCTGGAGCGGCTTCGGCGAGGCCCTGGCCGGACTGCGCGCCGCGGGACGGGCGCTGTCCGCCCTGGAGCCGGCCGGGGACGGCGGGGGCGCGCAGCCCAGGACGACCGTGGGCGACCTGGCCCGGGCCGGGGCGCTCACCCTGCGCGGCGGCCAGCAGCCGCCGGACGGGACGGTCCGCGGCGGCGAGGCGGGCGAGGACGGCCTGCCCCTGCTGACCGTGCCCGACCTGCTCCAGGGCGGCGGACCGACGGGCTGGCTGCACACCTCGGACGTCTCCGACCGCGGAATGCTGGTGGCCAGGCCCGGCGACGTGGTGGTGGCCGGGGTGATCCGCGCCTTCGCCGCCTGGGTGCACCAGGGCCCGCCCACCGTGCTCGGCGCCCAGTTGTACGCGCTGCGCGTGGATCCGGAGAAGATGGACCCCTGGTTCCTCGCGGGCTGTCTGCGCGCGCCCTCCAACGGCCGCCAGGCGGGCACCCACGCCTCCAGCGCGTCCCGGGTGGACGTGCGCAGGCTCCAGGTGCTCCAGCTACCGCTGGCCGAGCAGTCGCGCTACAGCGAGGTGTTCCGGCGGCTGACGGAGTTCGAGGAGTACCGCGGGCGCCTGGACGAGCTGGCCTCGCGCCTGTCGCGCGACATCAGCGACGGCCTGGCGGCGGGCCGGCTGTCGGCCGGAAGCTGAGAACCGGCGCGGGAGCGGGGGTGAGGAGCGGGGGCGGACGGGGAGCCTCGCCGCTCACCGCTCGTACCAGCCCCTCTCGCGCGGCTGCGACGTCCAGGGCACCGGCGCCCCCACCGGTCCTGCGGGACCGGCCGGTCCCGCAGGACCGGCCGCCCAGAAGGCCGCGTTGGCCAGAACGGTGCGGATGTCCGCGTGGTGGTAGACCGGGTACTCCTCGTGGCCCGGGCTGAAGTAGAAGACCCTGCCGAGCCCCCGCCGCCAGGCCATCCCGCTGCGGAAGACCTCCCCGCCCGCGAAGGAGGAGACGAAGACCAGCTCGTCGGGGGCGGGCACGTCGAACGGCTCGGCGTACATCTCCTGCTCGCCGATGACCATCGGCCGCGGCACCCCGGCGGCCACCGGGTGCGTGACGTCGACCGTCCACACCACCTCGCGGTCGCCGTGGCGCCAGCCGGAGATCCGGCCGCTGGTGCCCGTCAGGGCGCGGAAGACCTTCGACTCCGCGCTGGAGTGGAGGGCGACCAGCCCCATGCCCTCCAGCACCCGGGCGTGCACCCGCGCCACGACCCCGTCGTCCACCTCGCCGTGCCGCCGGTGGCCCCACCAGAACAGGACGTCGGTCTCGTCCAGCACCGTGCCGCCGAGCCCGTGCTCCTCCTCGTCCATGGTGGCCGTGCGCACGCGCAACTCGCCGTGGGGGGCGAGTGCGCCGGCGATGGCGTTGTGCATTCCCTCCGGGTAGACGGCGGCGATCTCGGCGTCGTCCGGCCCGCACTCGGTCCACACCGTCACGCGGATGGCCATGACCCGCTCCTCTCCCGGGCTCCGGGAGCCCGGGTTTCCCGGGGGCGGCCCGGCCTAACCGGCCTGACGGGCGAGGTGGTTCTCGATCTCGGCGAGCTCGTCGTCGGTGAAGTCGAGGTTGCCGGCGGCCGCGACGTTGTCCTCCAGCTGTTTCACGCTGCTGGCCCCGACGAGCGCGGAGGTCACGCGCCCGCCGCGCAGGACCCAGGCGATGGCCGTCTGCGCCAGGGTCTGGCCGCGCCGCCGCGCGATGGAGTCGAGCGCGCGGACCTTGGCCAGCGTCTCCTCGGTGATGCCCTCGGCCGTCAGGAACGGGCTGGCGCCCGCGGCCCGGGACCCGGCGGGGATGCCGGACAGGTAGCGGTCGGTGAGCAGGCCCTGGGCCAGCGGGGAGAAGGCGATCGAGCCGGCGCCCACCTCGTCGAGGACGTCGAGCAGGCCGTCCTCGACCCAGCGGTTGAACATCGAGTACGAGGGCTGGTGGATCAGCAGCGGGGTGCCGAGCCCGGCCAGGATGCGGGCGGCCTCACGGGTCTGCTCGGGGCTGTAGTTGGAGATGCCCACGTACAGCGCCTTGCCCTGCCGGACGGCGGTGTCCAGCGCGCCCATGGTCTCCTCCAGGGGCGTGTCGGGGTCGGGGCGGTGGGAGTAGAAGATGTCGACGTACTCCAGGCCCATGCGGCTCAGGCTCTGGTCCAGGCTGGCCAGCAGGTACTTGCGCGACCCCCACTCGCCGTACGGGCCGGGCCACATGTCGTAGCCCGCCTTGGTGGAGATCACCATCTCGTCGCGGTAGGGGCGGAAGTCGCGGGCGAGGTGGCGGCCGAAGTTGGCCTCGGCCGCTCCGGGGGGCGGGCCGTAGTTGTTGGCCAGGTCGAAGTGGGTGACGCCCAGGTCGAAGGCGCGGCGCAGGATCGCCCGCTGGGTCTGAAGCGGCTTGTCGTCGCCGAAGTTGTGCCACAGGCCCAGCGAGATCGCCGGCAGTTTCAGCCCGCTGCGTCCGACACGTCGGTAGGGCATGGTGTCGTAGCGCGTGTCCGCGGCGGTGTGGGTCACGGGTCTCCTCTGCGGTGTGGGCGGGACCGGCGGCTCGGAACTCGCAACGCTACACCGCGCCGCGGCCGCACCGGGCGGGCCCTCGTGCGGCATGAGCGGCGGCGTCCTCCCGCCCCGCTTCCGGGGCGGGAGGACGCCGCGCGGTTCCTCACCGCGGTCCCTGTCCGCTCAGCAGGTGTTCCGGCTGGTGTTGTTCAGGGTGAGGTTGCGGTAGGTGATGTTCGTGCCGCAGGGGCTCTCCCTGAGCGAGGTGTTGCTCAGCGTCAGGTTCTGCAGGGTGATGTCCCGGTTGCCCGGGAACTCGCTGCGGGCCGCCAGCCTGACCTCCCCGCCGCCGCTGACCGTGCCGCCCTGGGAGGCGATGGTCACGTTGTAGCAGTTCTCGATCAGGATGGCGTTGCTGCCGGTGTTGGTCAGTGTCACCCGGTCGATGACGGCGCCGCCACTCTCGGACACGCAGAAGACCCCGCGCCCGCCGCCGCGTGCGACGACCTCGCCGACGCGGATGTTGGTCGGGTAGCCGCTGCCGATCCGGCCGTTGCGGTTGGCCATCCGGAACGCCGCGTAGCCGGTGCCGGTGGCGGTGTTGTCGGCGTCGACCTTCCCCACCGTGGCGTTGATCGTGTCGTTGAGCAGCAGTCCGGAGTAGCCGACGTTGCGGGCGGTCACCGTCCCGATCGTCAGCCCGTCCACCCCGTAGGTCTCCACGCCGTGGTTGCCGGCGCCCGAGACGTAGACGTTGTCGATGCGGATGTTGCGCGAGCGCGACGAGCGGTCGCCGTGGTTGTCGATCCGGATACCCAGACCGCCGGAGACCCGCATGTCGATCCGGCCGAGTACCACGTTGCTGACGTTGCGCATGAAGATGCCGTACAGCGGGCGGCCGGTGACGGTCAGATGACCGACCTCGACGTTCGTCGTGCCGCGGGAGTAGATCGGCGCCTGGTCGCCGGAGCCGGAGCCGGTGACGTCGATGGTGCCGCACACGTCGATGGCGGTGTTGCTCGGCAGCGACACCCTGGTTCCGGCGCCGATCGAGCCCGAACCCCGCACCACCACGCGCTCCTTGGAGGAGCGGTTGGGGGTCAGGCTGCCGATCGCGGCCTGCATCGCGTCGCGCATGCTGCCGCCGGTGTAGACCGTGCTGCCGCCCCGGCGCGCGGTCCAGGTGCTCCCGCTCTTCACGGCCTCGGCCTGGTACGAGCCCTCGCCGCAGGCGGCCGCGGCGGCGGCCGGCGCCGCCTGGGCGGCCCGGGACCTCGGTGCGGCCCCGGCCTCCTGCGCCTGCTGTGCCGCCTGTCCGGAACGGTCGGCCCCGGCCGGGGGCTCCGCGGCCCCGACCGTGGTGGCCACCGTCGCCAGCATGGCCGCCGTCAGGGCGCCGGCCGCGGCCGCGGCGAGTCTGCGCCTCCTGGCGGATGGTGCGGCTCCGCTTCTCATCGTGGACTCCTTCCGTGGGGGGACGCTCACCACACCGCGGCGCAGGGCCGCTCGCGCCGGGCCGGGCCGGAGGGGCCGTCCGGGAGGGGGATTTCGCGAGAAAAGTGCAGTAAGCGCTTTCTAAGCCCGTCAGTATTGCAACGTTTCATTCAGGGGGTCAAGAGCCGTGCGGCCACCTCCGAAAACAGCCGAACCGCGGTCTTTCCCTCGGAAAACACCGCCAAATCCCTCAACAGCCCACCTCTGACCTGCGACTTCTCGTATCCCTTGACCGGCCCCCGCTCCCGGGATTCCTTTCCTGCGGAACACCCGCACCGAATAGCGGGCGGATTCGGAAACCCGAAACGGCATATTCCTCGCCGGTTCGCCGCGTGCGTGGTGAACCGGCGAGGACGGCATCCGTCCCGGGAGACCGGCATGCGGGAGAACCCCGGCCGCAACGCGCCGAGTCGCGGAACCAACCGCTCCGGATCAGACTTGGCCGTGGCCGGGCCGTGCCTCCCCCGGCCTCCGGCCC
>NZ_JAKMAY010000263.1:0-8205 GCF_022015835.1 Streptomyces sp. ICN903
GAGGGGCGCGTCCGGGCCGTTCAGGGGCTCAGGGGCGCTTTCCCGCGGCGCCGGAGGCGTCCGCCGCGTCCACGCCGTCCCACAGGTGCCGGTACCAGGCCTGTTCGCCGGGACCGGGCTCGGCGGTGCGGCGGGAACGGGAGGCGCTCTCACCGGTGCGATCGGCCGTGCCGCGCGGGAGGATGTAGCCGGTCTCGCCGGGGCGCACGTAGAGCAGGTGCTCGCGGATCATCCGCTCGACGTAGGCCGGGTCCTTCCATCGGGCCTTCAGGTCGCGTTTCTCCTCGACCCGGCCGCGCAGTTCCTCGACCAGGCGCCGTTGCTCCTCGATCTCCGCGCGCTGCGAGACGTACTGCCGCATGGGGTAGGCCAGGGCGACGACGAGCGAGCACAGGACCATGACGAGCAGTGCGGCGCGGCCGGTCAGTCGGCTGCGCCGGGGGGCGCGCATCCGGCGGTTCTGGGCGCGGTAGACGCGCTCGGCCGCCTGTGCGCCCAGTGCCCTGAGCCTGGTCGCGGTGGAGAACCTGTCCCGTTCCGCGGCCACCCCGCCTCCCCTGCTGCCCTGTCGTCGCCGTGCCGTCGCGCCGCCGTCGCGGTTGTGGTCGCCCGCCCATGCCGCCGCGTCCCCGCCACCGTACGGGACGGCGGCGGGGACGCGATGACGGCGGGGCCGCCCGGGCGGCCGTGCCCGCTGCTCCGCGGAGCGGGCGGCCTACCGGTCCGCGGGACGGCTGTGCTCACCGGCCCGCGGAGCGGCTGCGCTCACCGGTCCGCGGAACGGAACCGCGGGAACGCCGAGCGCCCGGCGTACACCGCGGCGTCGTCGAGGATCTCCTCGATGCGCAGCAGCTGGTTGTACTTGGCGACGCGCTCGGAGCGGGCCGGGGCGCCGGTCTTGATCTGGCCGCAGTTGGTGGCGACGGCCAGGTCGGCGATGGTGACGTCCTCGGTCTCGCCGGAGCGGTGGGACATCATGCACTTGAAGCCGTTGCGCTGGGCCAGCTCCACGGCGTCCAGCGTCTCGGTCAGGGAGCCGATCTGGTTGACCTTGACCAGCAGGGCGTTGGCGGCGCCCTCCTCGATGCCGCGGGCCAGGCGCTCGGGGTTGGTGACGAACAGGTCGTCACCGACGAGCTGGACCTTGTCGCCCAGGCGCTCGGTGATGGTCTTCCAGCCGTCCCAGTCGTCCTCGAACAGCGGGTCCTCGATGGAGACCAGCGGGTACGCCTCGACCAGCTCGGCGTAGTAGTCGGTCATCTGGGCGGCGGTGCGCTCCTGGCCCTCGAAGACGTACTTCCCGTCCTTGTGGAACTCGGAGGCGGCGACGTCCAGGGCGAGGGCGACGTCCTGGCCGGGGGTGTAGCCGGCCTGCTTGATGGCCTCCAGGATGAGGTCGAGCGCCTCGCGGTTGGAGCCGAGGTTGGGGGCGAAGCCGCCCTCGTCGCCCAGGCCGGTGGACAGACCGCGCTCCTTCAGCACCTTCTTGAGGGTGTGGTAGACCTCGGTGCCCCAGCGCAGGGCCTCGGAGAAGGACTCGGCGCCGATCGGCGCGATCATGAACTCCTGGATGTCCACGTTGGAGTCGGCGTGCGAGCCGCCGTTGAGGATGTTCATCATCGGCACCGGCAGCAGGTGCGCGTTCGGTCCGCCGAGGTAGCGGAACAGCGGCAGGTCGGACGCCTCGGAGGCGGCGTGGGCGACGGCCAGCGAGACGCCGAGGATGGCGTTGGCGCCGAGGGAGGACTTGTCCGGGGTGGCGTCCAGGTCGAACATCGCCTGGTCGATCAGGCGCTGCTCGGTGGCGTCGTAGCCGACCAGCTCCGGGCCGATCTGCTCGATGACGGCGAGGACGGCCTTCTCGACGCCCTTGCCGCCGTAGCGGCCCTTGTCCCCGTCACGCAGTTCCAGGGCCTCGAAGGCGCCGGTGGAGGCGCCGGACGGAACGGCCGCACGGCCGGTGCTGCCGTCGTCGAGGCCGACCTCGACCTCGACCGTGGGGTTGCCTCGCGAGTCGAGGATCTCGCGGGCCACTACGACGTCGATGGACGGCACGAGGGTCTCCTTCGTGTGTGTCGGGCATGTGTGTCGGGTCTCAGTGCCCTGAGCCTATCCGGCCCGCGCACGCCACCTCGCCGACAGCCCGTGCCATACGGCGGAACGGAGGGTGAAATCGCAGCTCAGAGGGGGCGGGAGCATTTTGTTTCCAAATTGAATAAACCCGGTGCGGCGCGCCCTCCGCCGAGGGAGGTGACACACCGCACCGGGATGGCGCCGCCTGGTGACGGAAGTGGCGCCGCGGCGGGCACAGCAGGGGATCAGACCCGGAGCTGCTGGCCGGGGAAGATCAGGTTGGGGTCGTCGCCGATGACGTCGGCGTTGTCCTGGTGGATCTGCTGCCAGGTGGTGCCGTGGGCGGCCGCGATGGCGCGCAATGTGTCGCCGGACTTGACCGTGTAGCCGGACTCGGCGCCGCCCTGGCGGCCGTCGGCCCGCTCGGAGGCGCCCTGCGACCGGGACTGCTCCTGGGACTGCGACTGCGACTGCTTCTGGGACTGCGACTGGGACTGGGACTGGGGCTGCGCCCCGGAGCGCCCCTGCCCGGCGCCGGAGCGGCCGCCGTCCGGGTCCACCTCGGCCGCGGGGCCGCCGGCGGTGAGGCCGCCCTTCTCGGCGCAGGCCCAGGCGCGCGGACCCTGCATGGCGAGCAGCCGCTCGGCCACGGCGATCTGCTGCTCCCTGGTGGCCAGATCGGCGCGCGGCGCGTACCGGGTGCCGCCGGCGGCCTCCCAGCTGGACTGGGAGAACTGCAGACCGCCGTAGTAACCGTTGCCGGTGTTGATGGACCAGTCGCCGCCGGACTCGCACTGGGCCACCCGCTCCCAGGTGTCGACGGACGCGGCCGAGGCGCCCGGCGCGCCCGCCACCGGAACGGCGATGGCGGCACCCGCGGCGCCCGTCAGCGCGGCCGCGCGGACGGCCCTGGCGGTGCGACTGTCATGCCCCTTGCCGGTGAACAGCATGGACGTCCCTTATCTCACCGACGCCTGCGAGGTGAGCTGTCGGGTTCGGGCAGTGAGCAAGCCCGGCCGTCCGGGGCGCGGAGCCCCGGCGACTTCACCCCAAGCCGCTCCGGACCCTGCGGTCCGGGGCGGCGCCTACCTGGTTCCCCCGCTCCTGCCCTCGGCGCTGACGCGACGACTGCCCACCGGCCGCCGGCAGGATTCGGCGCTGCGGTCGGTGGCACTCGCGGTGCGAGCGAGACGACGGTAAGCACACCGGGGCATATGTCTCAAAGCATGTCAGAAAGCGGCAATTCACCCTTTCTGACGCCCGCACGGCCGGAACCCGCAGGTCAGGTGAGGAGCGTTAGGCCGGACAGGAACGACACGCCGCAGTCGCCCGGGAGGGTCATCCCGCAGGGCCGTCCGCACTCATCCGAGAGTGAGCTCCTGTCCCGGCAGGATCAGGTCCGGATCCTCGCCCACGACGTCCTCGTTGCTCTCGTACAGCCCGCTCCAGCCGCCCGGGACGTTCTGTTCCTGTGCGATCGTCACAAGCGAGTCGCCGGGGCGCACCAGATAGCTCTCGTCGGCCGCGCGGGCTCCCAGACCGCTCACGGTGCCCGCCAGCGCGGGGCGCTCGGCACGGGCGGAGCGGTCGGCGGCCTCCCCGGACCGCTCGTCGCCGGCGGCCTCCCGGCCCTCCGGCGCCCGGCTCTCCGCGCCCCGCTCCAGCTCCAGTTCGCGCGGGTCGCGCTCGCCGCGGTGCTTTCCGGTGCCCTCACCCGCCCCGGCGCGGGCTTCTTCCCCGGCGCCGGTGTCCTTCGCGCGGCCGTCCTCGGCCTCACCGTCCCCGGCGCCGTCGCCCTCCGAAGCCTTCCGCTCGTCCCGGTCGCCTTCCTCGGCGGCGCCGTCCTCCGCGCCGCCACCGGACCCGGATCCGCCCTCGCCGTCGGCCGGGGACTCCTCCCGCGTCTCGTCGCCGCCCGGCAGGATGCCGTCCAGGAGGCCCCCGCCCTTGCCGCTCCCGCCGTCGCGCGCGTCGTCCTCCGGCAGGAGGTTGTCCGGGTCGATGGCCGGGGCCTCGCCGGTGGTGTCGTGGCGCAGCCCGGCGTTGACGCCGCAGGAGGGCCAGGCCTCCGGCCCCCGGTCGGCGAGGATCTTCTCGGCCACCGCGATCTGCTGGCTGCGGCTGGCGAGATCGGGGCGCTCGGCGTACGACGTACCGCCGTACCGCTCCCAGACCTCCTGGGTGAGCTGGAGGCCGCCGTAGTAGCCGTTGCCGGTGTCGGCGCTCCACAGGCCGCCGCTCTCGCACTGCGCGACCCGGTCCCAGGTGTCGAGGTCCGCCGCCTGCGCGCCTCCCGCCCCGAGCAGGGGGATGGCGAATCCCGCGCCGGTCACTCCGGCCGTGACGAAGATGGCGGGAGCCTGGCGGGGGCGGCGGTGTCTACCGTTCCCGGAAAGCATGTGTGGAGCCTCTCGTGCGTGGACAGATGACAGGGTTGCGCGGTTGACGGCTGAACGTAGCGCCACCGGGCCGATCATCACAAGTCAATGTCTCGCAGATCACGCACGGATCACATGCATGACTGTGCGTCACCCGCGCACCGGCTCGAACTCCACCGGCAGTTCGCGCAGTCCGCGCATGATGAGGCCGCCCCGCCGGCGCAGGTCGGCGGGTTCCGCCGCGAGCCGCAGGTCGGGGAGGCGTCCCAGCAGGGCCGTGAGCGCGATCCGCCCCTCCAGCCGCGCCAGCGGCGCTCCCAGGCAGTAGTGGATGCCGTGGCCGTACCCGAGGTGGGGATTGTCACCGCGTGTGAGGTCCAGGGTGTCCGGGTCGGCGAACCGCGCCGGATCGCGGTCGGCGGCGGCCAGCACCACCAGCACCGGGTCGCCCGCGCCGATCCGCTGCCCGCCGATCTCCAGCGGCTCGGTGGCGAACCGCCAGGTGGCCAGCTCCACCGGCCCGTCGTAGCGCAGCAGTTCCTCCACCGCCGTCCGCAGCAGCCCGGTGTCGCCCGCCGCCAGCGCGTCCTGGAGCCGCCGGCGCTGCTCCGGGTGGCGCAGCAGCGCGTAGGTGCCGTTGCCGATGAGGTTGACGGTGGTCTCGAAGCCTGCGAACAGCAGGATGAAGGCCATCGCGGCAGCCTCGTTCTCCGTCAGGTGCTCGCCGTGGTCGCTCGCCCGGATCAGACCGGAGATCAGGTCGTCGCCCAGGTCGCCGCGCTTGCGGTGGATCAGGTCGGCCAGGTAGGCGCGCATCCGCTTCACCGCCCGGCCCACCCCGCCGCGCGGGCCGCCGCCGTGCCGGATCATCATTCCGGCCCAGTCGCGGAAGTCGTCCTGGTCCTCGGCCGGGACGCCGAGCATGTCGCAGATGGCGTAGATCGGCAGTGGGAACGCGAACTCGTGGATGAGGTCGGCGCTCCCGCGCTCCGCGAAGCCGTCGACGAGCCGGTCGGCCAGCTCCCGCACCCGCGGCTCGAAGGCCGCCACCCGGCGCGGGGTGAACGCCTTGGACACCAGCCGCCGCAGCCGGGTGTGGTCGGGCGGGTCGATGTTGAGCAGGTGCGTCATCAGATTGGCGCTGCGCTCGCCCGGGATCCCCACCTTCCCCTTGCCGTGCGCGGCCTCGCTGTGGTGGGCGGGGTTCTTGCTCAGCCGCGGGTCGGCCAGCGTCTCGCGCGCGTCCGCGTACCGCGTCACCAGCCACGCCTCCACCCCGCTGGGCAGCACGGTGCGGTGCACGGGCGCGTGCTCGCGCAGCCACGCGTACGCGGGGTAGGGGTCGGTGGCGAACTCGTGCGAGAACAGCTCGGGCGGGGGCGGGGTGCGGTCGGCGCCGGCGTTCTCGTGGTCCACGCCTTCGACGCTAACGCGGCCCGCGCACGCCCGGCCGAGGGGGTCCGGGCGGCCCGCACTCCGGGCCGGACCCGCGGCGGCATGGCGGCCCGGCGGACGGGTACGGCGGAAGGACGGATACGGCGAAACCTCCGAAAGGGGGACACAGTGCCCTCGCACTCCTACCCTCCTCCGCAGGACTGGGGCCACTACGGGGAGCCGCCGCCCGAACCGCCGCCCCCGGAGCCCCCGGCACGGCCCCGCGACGGGATGGGCGTCGCCGCCCTCGTGCTCGGCCTGATCGCCCTGGTGATGTTCTGGACCGCCCTGCTCGGTGTGGTCCTGGGTGTGCTGGCGGTCGTGTTCGGCGTCGTCGGTTACCGCCGCGTCAAGCGGGGCGAGGCGACCAACGGATGGATGGCCCTCACCGGCGCGATCACGGGCTTCATCGGGCTGGCCCTCTCCACCGCCGTCATCGCCGCCGCGGTGGCCTTCCTCAACTCCGACGAGGTCGGCGACTTCCGCGACTGCATGCGGAACGCCGACACCTCCGCCGAGAGCCAGGAGTGCGTGGACGACCTGCGCGACCGGTACTGGTGAGGGCGCACGGCGTGCGCGGTCCGCGCCCGCCCGCCGGCGAACCCGGTGGCTCCGCGCCCCCGCCGCCTCACCGGGTCCGGCGGCCCTCCCCCGGCAGCGTCAGCGCGACCAGCAGCAGACAGCACCCCAGGACCACCGCACCGGTGCGGTAGGCCAGGGCGTAGCCGGGGGCGAGGGCCTCCGGGGTCTCGCCGGCGATCCGGGAGGCGGCGACGGTGGAGAGCACCGCCAGGCCCAGGGAGCCGCCCATGGTGCGGGAGGTGTTCACCATCGCCGAGACCACGCCCGCGTCCCGGTGCGGGGCGCCGGAGGTGGCCAGGGAGGCCAGCGGGGTGGCCAGCAGCCCGGTGCCGAGCATCGTCGTTATCCCGGGCCCCATCACCGTGGCCGCGTAGCCGCCGTCGGCGGCCATGACGGAGCTGAACCACAGGAAGCCGCACGCCGCCAGAGCCACGCCCGTCAACGCGGTGTTCCGGGCCCCGGCCCAGTGCATCAGCCGGGGCGCGAGCTTGGATCCGGCGACGACGCTGAGCGAGTGCGGCAGGAACCCCAGCCCCGCCTGGAGGGGCGTGTAGAGCAGCACGTTCTGCATGTACAGCGACATGAAGTACCAGGAGGAGACCAGCGCCGCGCCGCAGACGAACATCGCGGCGTTGGCCGCCGACACCGACGGCAGCCGGAACAGGCGCAGCGGCATCAGCGGCGCCCCGGCCCGGGACTCCACCGCGACGAACACCCCCAGCAGCGCCAGCCCGCCCAGCAGGGGCACGAGCGTGACCGGCTCCGTCCAGCCGGCCGCCTCCGTCTGCACGATGCCGTACGCCACCGCGCCGAGACCGCCGGTGACCAGCACCGCGCCGGGCACGTCGAGGCGCCGGGCGCCGCCGGCCGGATGGTCCGCCGACAGCCGGAGCGCCACCGCGAGCAGCACGAGCACGCCGATGGGCACGTTGACCAGCAGCACCCATCGCCAGGACAGCGCGTCGGTGAGCACACCGCCGACGAACCCGCCCGCCGCGCCGCCCCCGGCTCCCACCGCCGTCCAGGTGCCGATGGCCCGGGCGCGGGCCGGCCCCTCCGGGACGGAGGTGGTCAGCAGGGTCAGGGTGGACGGGGCGAGGACGGCGGCCCCCGTCCCCTGCACGGCCCGCGCGGCCAGCAGATGCCAGGGCTCCTGCGCCAGGCCGCCGGCGAGGCTGGCGGCGGTGAACAGGCCGAGTCCGGCCAGGAACACGCGCTTGCGCCCGAAGAGGTCGCCGGCCCGCCCGCCGAGCAGCATGAACCCGGCGAAGGTCAGTGTGTAGGTGTTGACCACCCACTGGAGCTGCTCGGCGTCCATCCCCAGCCCGGCCCGCATGGACGGCAGCGCCACGTTGACGACGGAGACGTCGAGGACGACGAGGAACTGGCCCGCGCACGCGGCGAGCACGATCAGCCACGGCGCCCGGGCCGGGCCGGGTGCCGGTGTCGCCTGGGGTTTCTCGGCCTCGGCCGGACGCTTGTCCATGGCACCCATGCTAAGGAGCCGCCACCGGCCGCCCGGCCCCGGCCGCCGGGCACGCGTCCTCCCGCGGCCCGTCCGCTCCGGCCCGCTCACCTCGGCGACCGGAGCGCGGCATCGGGATCCGGCGTGACGACGGGACGCGGGGTGGCGACGAGGTCGCCGAACGGTACGCAGTCGCCCGCCAGACGGATCTCCCCGGGCCCGCACTCCGCCGCCGGGCCGGTCGGAAGGGGCGCGGGGGTCGGCGGATACGGC
>NZ_JAKMAY010000264.1:0-8168 GCF_022015835.1 Streptomyces sp. ICN903
GCTCACCGGCACCGAACCGCTGCCCCACCCGCTCCCCGCCACCGGGCCGCGGTTGCGCTCGGCCGCCGCCGAACTGGCGGACCTGCCCGAACAGGCCCGCACCCTGCTGCTGCTGGCCGCCGCCGCGTACGAACTGGGCGGCACGGCGGACTGCTCCACCCTGGCGCGCGCCGCGGCCCTGGCCGGACTCGGCCCGAACGGAGCGGACCCGGCCCGCAGCCGCGGCGCCCTGCGGCGTGAGGGCGACCGGCTGCGCTTCGCGAACTCGCTGCTGCGCCGCGCCGCCTACTGGGGCGAGCCGCCCGAGCGGCGGCGCACCGCCCACCGGCTGCTCGCCCGCGCCCTGGAGGGCACCGGCGCGGAAGAGGGCGCCGGCGCCGGGGGCGGCCGGAGTGACGAGGCCGTGAACGCGGGAGCGCCGCACCGGCTGCTCGCGCTGCGCCACCGTGCCGCGGCCGCCCTGCCGCAGGGGGGCGCGGACCCGGAACTGGCCGACGCGCTGGCCGCCACCGCATCCGACACCACGGCCGCCGACGAGCACACCCACGCCGAGCTGGCCGACGCCCTGTGGCGGTCGGCCGAACTCACCGGAGCCGACGGCGGGTTCGGCACAGCCCAGGACACCGGTGTGCGCGCGGCCCGGCTGACCGCCGCGGCCGAACACGCCTGGTCGGCCGGACGCCCGTACCGGGCCCTGGCCCTGCTGGACCGGGCCCGCGCGCTGCCCGTACACGACACCGTGCGCGGCCGGGCCGAACTCGTGCGCGGAGTACTGGAGTTGCGCAACGGCGTGGTCACCGACGCCCATGAGCTGCTGTCGTACGCCGCCCGGCTGCTGGGCCCCTACGACCCGCACACCGCCCGCCGGGCGCTGCTGCACGCGACCGAGGCGGCCTGGGCGGTCGGCGACATCGCCGGCTTCCGCGCCGACCTCGCCCGTATCGCCGGGCTGAGGATGCCCGCCGGGGACCCGCTGCTCGACGACTACTGCGCGGGCCTGGACGCGGTGCTCTGCGGCGACATCGACCGCGGCGGCCCGCTGCTGCTGCGCGTCCTGGAGCACGCCGCCGGCGAGCGGCAGCCCTGGAGGCTGATACGGGCCGGGATCGTGGCCCTGGTCGTCGGCGACGTCGCGGCCGCCCACAACCTCAACACCCGCGCCCTGGCCGCCGCCCGGGCGTGCGGGCCGGCCGCCGTCGTACCCCAGGCGCTGGAGCATCTGGCCTACAGCGAGCTGCGGGCCGGGCGGCACAGCCGGGCCCGCGCCCACGCCGAGGACGGGCTGCGCCGCGCCCGCCGCAGCGGCCAGCGCAACTGCGCCGCCCACCACCACGCGGTGCTGGCGATGGCCGCCGCCGTGGAGGGGGACGCGGCCGCCTGCGCCGGGCACGCCCGCGCGGCGGGCGAGGACGCCGGGCCGCACGGTCTGGGCGTGGCCGCCACCCTGGCCCAGTGGGCGCTGGCCCGCTGCGACATGGGGCACGGCAGGCCGCACGAGGCCGCGGCCCGGCTGGAACCGCTGGTGGGCACCAGTCCGGGCGAACTGCCGGGGACCGGCGCCGGGCGCGGGCACTTCGCGCTCCAGGCGCTGGCCGCGCCGTGCCTGGTGGAGGCGGCAGCCCAGGCGGGCGACCGGCGCACCGCCCACGCCGCGCTGGCGCACTTCGCCCAGTGGACCGCCGTCACCGCGGACCCGATGGCGCCCGTCCAGCTCGCCCGCTGCCGGGCCCTGCTCGCCGGGCCGCAGGAGGCGCCGGAGCTGTTCGCGAAGGCGCTGGAGGAGCACGCGCGGATCGACAGCGACTTCGAGTACGGCCGCACCCAGCTGCTGCACGGCAAGGCGCTGCGCCGCGGGCGCCGGCCGGGCGCGGCCCGCGGGGTGCTGCGCGACGCGCTCCTGGCCTTCGAGCGGTGCGGCGCCCGCAGCTGGGCCGACCAGGCCCGCGCCGAACTGCGGGCCACCGGCGAGACGGCGGGGCAGGGCGCGCCGCGGGTGCTGGGCAGACTGACCCCGCAGCAGCTGCGCATCGCGCGCTGCGTGGCCGAGGGGGCCACCAACCGGGAGGTCGCGCTGCGGCTGTCGGTCAGCCCCCGCACGGTCGACCACCACCTGCGCAACGTCTTCGCCGCGCTGGGCATCCGCTCCCGGGTGGAGCTCACCAGGGTCCTGGCGGCGGCCGGCGACGGCCGGCACGACGGCTGAGGGGCGGGACCGGCGGCGGGGCGGCGGGGGCGTCCGCCGTCCCGTGTGCGCCCACGCCCACCGCACCGGCCCGCCCCGCACCGGCCGCGTACGCCGGACACGCCGCGTACGCCGGGCACCTGGGAGACTGAGCGGTCGCTAAGCGATTCCCGCACGCCTCTGGATATCCCGGTCCGGGCCTGCTGACAATGCTGCATCGAGCCGCTCCCGACACCCGCCAGGTGGAGGACCGAGATGCACCCCGTCATGCGCGCCCCCGTGAACGCCGAGGCCGTGGCCGTGCTGCACCGGGCCGCCCGGCCGCTGATGGACGAACTGCCCCGGCTCACCGACCGCGTGGTCGAGCTGCTGCGCAAGGAGGAACCCGCCTACCGCGCCGCCTCCGTCGACCAGGACGAGCTGTGGCACGAGGTGTACCGCTCCCTGCGGCACAACGTGGGCTCCCTGCTGCGCCCCAAGGAACTGCGCGACGCCGCCCGCCGCTGCTCGTGGCGGATCGGCGCCGACCGCGCCGAGCAGGGGCTGCCGCTGGACGCCCTGATGCGGGCCTTCCGGCTCGGCGGCGCGGTGGTCTGGCAGTCCCTGGTGGACCGGGTCACCCGGTACGACCCCGACGGCGCGCGACTGCTGGTCCACGTCGCGGCCGAGGTGTGGGACTTCGTCGACGAGCACTGCGCGGTGGTCGCCGAGGCGTACCGGCAGACCGAGCGCCGGCTGGCCTGGCGCCACGACAACCGCCAGCGGCTGATGGCCGACGCCCTGCTGGAGGGCACCATGCGCGTCGCCGACCTCGCGGAGACCTCCGAGGCGCTGGGGCTGCCCGAGCGGGGGCGGTACGCGGTGGTGGCCGTCGCGGGCCCCGGCCGGGAGGCCCACCGAGCCCTGATCCGCTCCCGCGTCCCCGCGGCCGTACGGATCCTGTGGCACCCCCGGTCCGACGCCGACCTGGGCATCGCCGTGCTCGGCGGCGGTCCGGCCGGTCACGGCGGCCCGGGCGAATCCGGCGAACCCGGCGACCCGGGCGGTCCGGACGGCCACGCCGCCGCCGACGGCCTGCTGGCGGAGCTGGCCGGCGCCCTGCCCGCGCTGCCGGGACTGCGCACCGGCATCAGCTCCGCGGTCGAGGGCCTGGCCCGGATCGGCGAAGCCCGCCGGCTCGCCGAGACCGCGCTGCGCTCGGCCGCCCCGGGCGGGGCGCCGGTCCTGCTCCACGAGCATCTGCCCGCCGCCCTGCTGGTCTCCTCGCCCGGCCTGGCCGCGGCACTGGCCGAGCGGGTGCTGGGCCCGGTGCTGAGACTGGAGGGCGCCGACCGGGACCTGCTGCTGGACACCCTCACCGCCTGGATGGAGTGCGACGGCTCGGCCCGGCGGGCCGGCAGCAGGCTGTTCTGCCACCGCAACACCGTCCTCAACCGGCTGCGCCGCTTCGAGCAGCTCACCGGCAGATCCCTCGGCCGCCCCCACGAGGTGGCCGAACTCTCCCTCGCCCTGACCGCCCGCCGGGTCCTCCACGGCCAGACGTGCGACCGGGGTCCGGCGGCGGCGCGGACCGCTTCCGGCCGGACCCGCCCCGAGGTCTGAGGGCGCGGACACGCGGAGGCGGGTGCGCGTACCCGATGGTTCCAGACAAACGAGGACGGTGCGCGCGAAGAGGGATAGAGCGGCCCGGAGGGTGGGGAGGATCTGTGGGAGACGTCCGCGGAGCCGACCGCGGGCCCTCCCCGGACATCTCCCGCGCGCCCGGCCGCGCCGCCCCTTCCGGCGGCGCGGCCGGCGGGGCACACTCCCGGGGAATCCACCGCAGGGGGGCAGCGCAACGAGGAGGAAGCACGTGGTCGACGCACATCGCACGTTCGTCATCGTCGGCGGCGGCCTGGCCGGGGCGAAGGCGGCCGAGACCCTGCGGGCCGAGGGCTTCACCGGCCGCGTCATCCTGATCGGCGACGAACGCGACCACCCCTACGAGCGGCCTCCCCTCTCCAAGGGCTACCTCGGCGGCACCACCGAGCGCGAGAGCGTCTTCGTCCACGAGCCCGCCTGGTACGCCGGGGCCGCCGTCGAACTCCACCTCGGCCAGCCCGCCGTCCGCCTCGACCGGGAGGCGAAGACGGTGGAGCTCGGCGACGGCACCCGGGTCCACTACGACAAACTGCTGCTGGCCACCGGCGCCGAGCCGCGCCGCCTGAACGTCCCCGGCACCGAGCTGGCCGGGGTGCACCATCTGCGCCGCCTGGCGCACGCCGACCGGCTGCGCGGCACCCTGGCCGGGCTCGGCCGCGACAACGGGCACCTGGTCGTCGCGGGCGCGGGCTGGATCGGCCTGGAGGTGGCCGCGGCCGCCCGCTCCTGGGGCGCCGAGGTCACCGTCATCGAGCCGAACCCCACCCCGCTGCACCCCGTCCTCGGCCCCGAGCTGGGCGCCGTCCTGGCCGACCTGCACCGCGAGCACGGTGTGCGCCTGTACTTCGGCACCTCCCTCACCGAGATCGTCGGCCAGGACAGCCAGGTCCTGGCCGTCCGCACGGGGGACGGCGAGGAGCACCCGGCGCACGCCGTGCTCGCCGCCATCGGCGCCGCCCCCCGGATCTCCCTGGCCCGCGCCGCCGGGCTGGAACTGGCCGGGGAGCCCGTGGGCGGTGTCGCGGTGGACGCCTCGCTGCGCACCAGCGATCCCGACATCCACGCGGCCGGCGACGTCGCCGCCCTCCACCACCCGCTGTTCGGCACCCGGCTGCGCGTCGAGCACTGGGCCAACGCCCTGAACGGCGGACCGGCCGCCGCCCGGGCGATGCTCGGGCAGGAGGTCTCCTACGACCGGGTGCCGTACTTCTTCTCCGACCAGTACGACATGAGCATGGAGTACTCCGGCTGGGCGCCGCCCGGCTCGTACGACCAGGTGGTCGTCCGGGGCGACCTCGGCAAGCGGGAGTTCACCGCCTTCTGGCTGAGCGGGGGGCGGGTGCTGGCCGGGCTGGGCATGAACACCGAGGGCGTCACCGGGCCGGTCCAGCGGCTCGTCCGCTCCGGCCGGGAGACCGACCCGGAGAAGCTGGCCGACCCCTCGCTGCCGCTGGACGAGCTGGCCGGGAACTGACCCACCGGATCCCCCCGGTCCCGGCCCCGGCCCCGGCCCCGGCCGCGGGCTCGCGTCCGCGGAGCCGTAGCGTGGCGGCATGACCGTCCCCGCCATCCGCACCGCGCTGGTGCCCGCCTCCGAGATCCTCGGCCTGCGGTGGGAGGTGCTGCGCCCGGGGCTGCCGCGCGAGGCGGCGGTCTTCCCCGAGGACAGCGACCCCGCCGCGTTCCACATCGCCTCCTACGAGGGGGACGCGCCGGAGGTCCTCGGATGCGGCACGTTCTTCCCCGAGCCGTTCCCCGGAGCCCTCTGCGGAGCCTCCGCGGGGCCGCCGGACCTCGCCGCGACCGCGTACCGCTTCCGGGGCATGGCCAGCGCCCCCGCCGCCCGCGGCCGGGGCCACGGCGCCGCCGTGCTGCGCGCGGGCACCGCCGAGGCCGCCGCCCGCGGCGCCGCGCTGCTGTGGTGCAACGGCCGCACCACGGCCCGCGGCTTCTACGAGCGCCAGGGCTTTCGGACGCACGGGGAGGAGTTCGTCATCGAGGGCGTCGGCCCGCACCTCGTCTTCGTCCGGGAGATCCGGCCCCGGACCCGCCCTGCCGGGGATGGCGCGGGGCGGCCGTAGACTTCTGCCGTGGCGGGACGGATCAACGACGACGACGTGAAGGCGGTGCGGGACGCGGTCCCGATCGACGCCGTCGTCTCCGAGTACCTCCAGCTCCGCCCGGCCGGCGGCGGCAACCTCAAGGGCCTGTGCCCCTTCCACGACGAGAAGTCCCCCTCCTTCCACGTCAGTCCGAGCAAGGGCCTGTACCACTGCTTCGGCTGCCAGGCCGGCGGGGACACCCTCGACTTCGTGATGAAGGTGGACCACCTGTCCTTCTCCGAGGCCGTCGAGCGGCTCGCCTCCCAGGCCGGGGTCACCCTGCGCTACGAGGAGGGCGGCTACGCCCCCGGCCGCCAGCAGGGCGAGCGCATCCGGCTGGTCCAGGCGCACAAGGCCGCCGCTGCCTTCTACACCGAGCAACTCGACTCGCCGGAGGCCGAGATTGGCCGCCGCTTCCTGGCCGAGCGCGGCTTCGGCCAGGAGGCCGCCGCGCACTTCGGCGTCGGCTACTCCCCGGCCGGCTGGGACCACCTGACCCGCTTCCTGCGCGGCAAGGGCTTCAGCGACAAGGAGCTGATCCTGGCCGGCCTCGCCCAGGAGAGCCGCAACGGCCGCCCCATCGACCGCTTCCGCGGCCGGCTGATGTGGCCCATCCGCGACATCACCGGCGAGGTCGTCGGCTTCGGCGCCCGCAAGCTGCGCGAGGACGACAACGGGCCGAAGTACCTCAACACACCCGAGACGGCGATCTACCGCAAGTCCCAGGTGCTCTACGGCATCGACCTGGCCAAACGCGAGATCGCGAAGACCGGCCGGGCCGTGGTCGTCGAGGGCTACACGGACGTGATGGCCTGCCACCTGGCCGGGGTCACCGGCGCCATCGCCACCTGCGGCACCGCCTTCGGCGGCGAGCACATCAAGATCCTGCGCAGGCTGCTGATGGACAACTCCCGCTCGGAGGTCGTCTTCACCTTCGACGGCGACGCGGCCGGGCAGAAGGCCGCCCTGCGCGCCTTCGAGGACGACCAGAAGTTCGCCGCCCGCACCTCCATCGCCATCACCCCCGGCGGCATGGACCCGTGCGAACTGCGGCTGGCCGAGGGCGACGAGGCAGTGGCGGCCCTGGTGGAGGGACGCTCACCGCTTTTCGAGTTCGCCATCCGCTCGGTCACCGGGCAGCACAACCTGGACACCGCCGAGGGCCGGGCCGCCGCCCTGGAGGAGGCCGCGCCGATCGTCGCGCGGATCAAGGACGGCTCGATCCAGCACCAGTACGCCGTACGCCTGGCCGGGCTGCTGGGCATCCTCGACACCGAGTTCGTGGTGCGGCGGGTGGGGCAGCTGGCCCGCTGGGAGCGCGAGCGGCGGTCCGGCGGTCCGGGAGGCCAGGGGGGGCCGCAGCAGCGCCGCCCCGCCGGGCCGCCCGTACCGCGGGTGAGGCCCGGCCCCGCGCCCGGCGGCCCCCGGCTGGACCTGCGCAGCCCCCAGCGGCTGGCCGAGCGCGAACTGCTCAAGCTGGCACTGCAGTTCCCCGCGCTGGTCTCCCCGCTCTTCGACGCCTACGGGGCCGACGAGTTCACCGCCGAGCCCTATGCCGAGGTGCGCCGGGCCGTGGAGAAGGCCGGGGGAGTGGAGCGGGCCGACGGGGAGTACCTGGCGCGGGTGCGCGACGCCGCGCCGGACGACACCGTGCGGTCGATGATCACCGAGCTGAGCGTCGAGCCGCTGCGCACCCCGCGCGAGCCCGACGAGGCCTACGCCGGGGAGTTCCTGGTCAAGGTGCGGCTGGAGGCGGTCAACCGCCGGATCGCCGAACTGAGCAGCACCCTCGCGCGCATGGCGAACAGCGGGGACGAGGCCCAGACGGCCGTCGCCGAGCAGCTGTGGACGCTGGAGCGGTACGGCCGGTCGCTGCGCGACCGCGGCGCCGCCGCGCTCTGGTCGTAGGCGGCGCGCGGTCCGCGCGGACCTGCCCCCCGTACCGGCCGGACCTTGCCCGCCGGCGGCCGTTCACCGGCCCGTTCTGCCACCTTCCGTACGCGTTCGGTCACCCGGGAGTCCAGAAACCGTGCGCACGCCCCTCGTGACGGGAGTGTGTCGTACCCCACACTGAGGGAGGTGCCTGAGTCCCCGGAGCGCGTACCCCCCTCGGCACCGCTCGTCCGCCTCGGTGCGGGCAGCGGTGCGGCCGCGCCCGTCCTCGTCTCGCGTGTCGCCCCGAACCGGCAGCGATCAGCTTGGAGGCCGCCCTCGTGCAGACCCGGACCCTGGCCGGCGCGGCC
>NZ_JAKMAY010000265.1:0-8106 GCF_022015835.1 Streptomyces sp. ICN903
CCGGGCGGGCCGGGGCCGGCCGGTCCGCCCGAACGGGGGTGGGCGCGTAGCACGGGTGGCCGGAGGCATACGGCATTTGCTGGACTTGCCGCATTTCGTGCCCGAGGATCGCGGTACCGCCTGTTCGCGGTGTCCGAGGCCCGGGAACGGGATCCGGCCGTACGCCGGGGCTCTCCGGCCCGGGCGGAGCCGGCCGGGGCTCGCAGTGAAGTGGGAACACCTATGAGGGGCAGGCGACGCGGATGACCGCCGTACCGCCCGAGGCCGCCGCGGTGCCGGAGGAGAGGCCGCGCCCTGGCCCCCCGGCGACGACGAGACGCGCGGCCTGTTCCGGGCCTCCGACGCCGTCTTCGCCGAACTGTCGGGTCCGCGCCACGTCGTGGAGACTGCCAACCCCGCCTTCTTCCGGGCGCTGGGCCGCGAGGAGACCACCGGCGTGCCCCTGGCCGAGCTGGCCCCCGAACTCGCCGAGCAGGGGATCATCGGCCTGCTGGACGGCGTCTACCGCACCGGCCGCCCCTACACCGTGCAGGACGCCAGGGTCCTGCTGGGCCCGCCGGGCGCGATGAACGAGGCGTACTACGACTTCACCTACGAACCACGCCGGGAGCCGGGCGGCCGGGTGGCCGGCGTCACCGCCCTGGGCGTGGACACCACCGCCGTCCGGCAGGCCCGGCAGCTCGCCGCCGAGCAGCGCGCCCTGCTGGAGCAGATCGCCCTGGACGCGCCCATGGGGGACATCCTGCGCGCCATGACCGCCGCCATCGAGGAACTCAACCCGGGAGTCCTGGTCTCGGTGCTCCTCGCCGACGCCGACGGCCGCCGTCTGCGCCACGGCGCCGCGCCGAGCCTGCCGGACTTCTACAACCGGGCCATCGACGGCGTCGCCACGGGGGAGGGCGTCGGCTCGTGCGGCACTGCGGCCCACCGCCGCGAGACGGTCGTCGTCGCCGACATCGCCACCCACCCGTACTGGGAGGAGTTCCGCGAGCCGGCTCTGCGGGCGGGGCTGGCCGCCTGCTGGTCCACCCCGATCACCGGGACGGACGGACGGCTGCTGGGCACCTTCGCGATGTACCACCGCGAACCGCTCATGCCGCGTGAGGCCGACCTGGCCCTGGCCGCCGCCTTCGCCCGTACCGCCGCCCTGGCGGTGGAGCGTCACCAGACCAAGCAGGCCCGCGAGCGGGCCGAGGCCAAGGAGCGGGCCGCCCGGCAGGACCTCGCATTCGTCCTGGAGGCCAGCACCCGAATCGGCCGCGACCTGAACTTCCACGACAGCCTGCACCGGCTGGCCGAGCTGAGCGTCCCGGAGCTGGCGCCGATGAGCGCGGTGGACGTGCTCGACGGAGGACGGCTGACGCGTATCGCCGCGTTCGCCGCCGGGGACCGCGGGGACCGGGGCGGGCGGTGGCCGCAGACATCCGGGCGGAGCGCGCTCTGCCCGGACGGCGAGACCGTCGCCCGGGTGCTGGTCACCGGGGTGACGGAGGTCGCCCGCCGCGTCCCGCCGTCCCCGGGGCCCTGGCGGGAGCTGGGCGTCACCGGCTACGTGTGCGTACCGCTGAGCTGGCGAGGGGACCCCTTCGCGGTGCTGACCCTGCTGTTCACCGGGGAACGCCCCCTCCAGGGGCGCACCGTGGCCCTCGCGGAGGAGCTCGCCCACCGCACCGCCGTCATCGCCCACAACGCGCGCCAGTACACCGAGCGCGTCGAGCTGGCCCGCGACCTCCAGGCCGGACTGCTGCTGCCCGAGCCGCCCGCCGTCCCCGGGGCCGAGGTCGCCACCTGCTACCGGCCGGCCGGCGAAGGGCTGGACGTCGGCGGCGACTTCTACGACGTCTTCCCGCTGGGCGGCGGCCGCTGGGCCTTCATGATCGGTGACGTGTGCGGGCGCGGGGCGTCGGCCGCCACCGTCACCGGGCTGGTCCGCCACACCGCCCGCGCCGTCGCCCGGCTCGTCGAGGACCCGGCCAGGGCCGTCGCGGAGGTCAACACCGCCCTGCTGGAGGGCGTACGGCACGGCAGCGCCTTCGTCACCCTCGTCTACGGCCGGATGACACCGGGCAAGGACGGGCTGGAGGTCGAACTCGTCCGGGCCGGTCACGTCCCGCCCCTGGTGCGGCGCGGCGGCAGGCGGGTGGAGGAGGTCGCGGCCGGGGGGATGCTGCTGGGCGTCGTCCCCGACCCGGCCGTCCGTACGGCGCGGCTGACCCTGCGGCCGGAGGAGACCCTGTTCCTGGTCACCGACGGCTTCACCGAGGCCCGCTCGGCCGACGGCCGGTTCCTCGGCGAGGAGGGCCTGGCCGCCGCCCTCGCCCGCGCCGGCCGCGAGGACGGCGCGGGCGCCCGGGAACTCCTGGACGAGGTGGTCGCCTCCGTCGACCGGTTCTCCGACGACGCAGCCCCCAGCGAGGACGACAGCGCGGCGCTGGTCATAACCGCCCGCTGACCGCCTGCCGGCCGCTTCCCGGCGGCCCCGCCGAGCGTGCCCGTCGGCCGGGTGGTGTTCCCGGCCTCACTCCTGCGGCGGCAGCGCGTAGCCGGGGACGGAGGGCCAGCGGACCGTCAGCAGCGTCGAGTCCTCCTCGGCGACCCAGGAGTGGTCCATGCCCCGGCCCCACACCACGTAGTCGCCCCGTTCGGCCAGGACGACGCTGCGGCCGGGGAACTCGACGCGGAAACGGCCCTCGACCAGGATCTGGAAGGTGGTGCGCTCCTCGCCGCGCACCCACTGCCGCCGCCGCTCGCCGCGTGGGTGGACGCCCCACTTGATCTCCAGCGCCTCGCTGTGCCGGATGTCGCCCGCGTCCTTGAAGTGGCCCAGCAGCCAGCCCCGGTCCAGCGCCGCATCTGGCCCGGCGCTGCCCGTGTACACGTTGTCGTCCATGCGCTCGGACGCTAACACCCGCGCCGGACGGGCGGGCCGGGTCTCCGCCGCTCCGCCGCTCGCAAGAAAAGTGTGCCAAGCGGTTTGTAGTACTGCCGTGTCCGACCCTGGCCGACGTCAGCGCGGGAAGGAGCGGGCCAGGCGGAAGCCCACGTCGTCGATCCGCAGGGTCGGATGGCTGCGGCGGCGCACCGAGGCCCGGCAACTCCAGGGTTCGTCGAACCACCCGCCGCCGCGCAGCACCCGGTAGGGGCCGTAGGCCTCGGGGTCGTAGAGGTCCCAGCACCACTCCCAGACGTTGCCGAGCATGTCGTACAGACCCCAGTCGTTGGGCCGCTTGCCGCCCACGGTGTGGACGCGCTCGCCGGAGTTGCCGCGGTGCCAGGCGATCTCGTCGAGCGGGCCGTAGCGCGGGCCGGCCGTGCCCGCGCGGCAGGCGTACTCCCACTCGGCCTCGGTCGGCAGCCGGTACCCGTCGGCGCGCTCGTCCCACTCGACGCCCGTGCCGTCGCCGCCGTCGCCGCCGTCGCTGCCGTCACCGTCCGGGGGGAGGCGGTAGGCGGGAGCCATCCCCTCGCGCAGGGACAGGGCGTTGCAGAACCGGACCGCGTCCAGCCACGAGACGTCCTCGACGGGCAGCCGGCCGCCGTGTGCGGTCTCGGGCGGCGAGCCGGCGACCTGCGCGTACCGGGCCCGGGTGACGGGGAAGGCCGCGAGCCGGTAGGGCGCGAGGTCGACCGGCCAACTGCGCTGTGTGCGGCGGTCCGACAGCGTCACCCGCCCCGGCGGGAGGGCGGTCAGCGTGCCGTCCCCGGTGTCGGTGTCCATGGGCGGGCGAGCCTAGCAGGGCCCTTGGCGGGGCCGGTGTCCGAACGGATGCCGCGCACCCCGTTTCGGCCGTCGCCGATTGCGGAACCCCGGGTTCCGTGCACCGCGCGGGAGTTGACGACGCATGGGAAGCGGCAGGTCCGAACACTGGCCGTGTTTCTTGTAGTTTGCGGTGATTACTCCCAGATGGGTCGGGCACTCGATGTTGCGAAGGGACTTGCAAGACAACGAGTGAAGGGAGCAGTCATGGCTGCGTCCAACAACTCCAACAACCCCGGTAACTTCGCCAACGACCGTGAGAAGGCCGCCGAGGCCGGCCGCAAGGGCGGCCACGAGAGCGGTGGCAACTTCGCCAACGACCCGCAGCGCGCCGCGGAGGCGGGCCGCCAGGGTGGCCACGAGAGTGGCGGTAACTTCGCCAACGACCGTGAGAAGGCCGCCGAGGCCGGCCGCAAGGGCGGCCAGAACAGCGGCGGCGGGCAGCGGTAACCCCCGCCTCACCCGAACCGCGCCCGCGGGCGCGGAGGCAGCACCACGGCTCCGGTTCCTCCGGCAGAACGGAGGAACCGGGGCCGAGCCCTGTCCGCTGCCCCAGGTGCCCGGGATTGCCGGGAGCGGGAAGGCAGGGAAGGCCCAGAGCTGCCCGCTCCTCTTCTTGAGAGGCCGGCCGGGCACGCACAGGCTGCGGGTGCGAGGCGTCCTGCCGACGAGGCGGAGGACGAGGTGGAAGGGGGGCCGGATGAGGCATGTGCCCTTCTTCCGGTGGGTTCTGGCACTCGGTCTGGTGCTGATCGGGGGCGCGCTGGGCGTTCATCTGGCCACACCGGAGTTTCCCGAACTCCGGCAGATCGACCTGACCGTGGTCGAGGAGGAGCCCGACGGGACGTGCACGGTCCGGTGGAGGGATCCCTTCGAACACGGCAAGTACGAAGGGCCGTACCTATGTGACGCCGGGAGGTCGGACGACCTGAAGGCACCGAACCACAACGAGATCACCGGCTTCGGATGGGACACCGGGTTCGTGATCGAGGAGGGCCCGGACAGAGGCGAGCTGTACTCGCTGGAGGAGGACGGGGAGGAGCGGCGCCGGTACAACGAGCTGTCCGACACGCTGGTGGCGTTCGGGCTGCTCCTGACGGTCGTCGGCCTCGTCGGCGGAAGCATCCGGGGGCTGTATCGGGTCGGAGGCGCGGACTCCGGGGTCGTCCGCCGGGCGGAGCGGCTGCGGGAGGCGGCCGATTCGGTGGCCGAGGACTACCGGCGGGCCGTGGAGGCGGTGCATGAGGCATGGGCCCCGTTCCACCGGGAACTGGTGGACGCCGAGCTGGACCGGACCCCGGTCGAACGGCTGCGGCGCGCGGGCGGGAAGCGGCTTGATGTCGAGGAGCTGAGGAGGGGAGGCTTCCGTACCGTGCGGGAGGTGCTCGACGCAGGTGCGTGGGGCCTGGGGCACCGCGGTGTGGGACGGCGTACGGCCGAGGCGGCGACGGCCGCCGCGCGGCGGGCCGCCGGTGAGGCGGGAGCCACCGTGGCGGTGCGGATGGACGCGGACCGGCCCGGGCCGCGTACCGCGGAGCTTCTCGCCGCTCTGCGGGTGCTGGTGGAGGCCGGGCCGGGGGCGCGGAAGGCGGCGGAGGAGGGCGTGGAGCTGGCCGCGCGGCTGGATCTGCTGCTGGCCGAGGCGGCGCCCGCCTCCCGGCGCGCGGACCTGCTGCGTGCCGGGCCGGAGCAGCGCCGGTACGCGCTGGACGCCATGGCAGAACTGCGCCTGCTGGTCAGGGAGGCCGAACGGGAGAAGACCGCGCAGTGGTTCGCACAGGCGTCGGTCGATCTGCTGCGCGGACAGGACCGCGATCCGGCCGGGCTGTCCGCCCGGGTGGACTTCGAGTCCCGGCCCCGGGAGTACCACAGCCGGCTCGCGGAGGTCACGGGCGGCGGTCTCGCGCCGGCCGGCTGATCCGGGAAGCGCGCACACGGGCCGCCGGCGGATTCACGGCCGCGTGTGCGGCCCGCCCGCCGGCCCGCTGCCTCGTACGGGTGAAATGCGCTTTGCGGGCCGTTCCGCTCCCGGTCCGGCCGTGCCGAGCCACAAGGATGGGGCGCGGAAGGGGGCCGGTTCCGGCCGGTCCGAGTTGAGCGCGCGAGGAGGCCCGATGGGCAAGGCATACGGCGTCGTTGCGGACATCCTGGTCGGCAAGTTCCAGTTCACCGAGGGCGAGCTGTCGCCCGGCGCCACGCTGGAGGAGATCGACCTGGACTCGCTGGGGCGGGTCGAGTTCGCCCTGACCCTGCGGGAGAGCACCGGTGTGCCGTTCGCGGACGACCAGATCACCCTGGACACCACGCTGGGGGAGATCGCCGACGCGGTCGAGGCCGCGTGGGGCGCGGGTACGGCGGTGGCTCCGCGGTGACCCGCCCCGACATCGCGGTGACCGGCCTGGGGGCGGTCACCCCGGCCGGGGCCGGGGTGGAGGAGACCTGGCGCCGGGTCTGCGACGCCGGCCCCACGGCCTCCCGGGACGGCGAACTGGCCGGTCTGCCGGTGGATTTCAGCTGCCGAGTCCCCGAGGTGGAGGTCGCCGACCGGAGGCGTCGGCGGCAGTTGTGGCGGCAGGACCGTTTCACCCGGATCGCGCTGGCGGCGGCCGACGAGGCGCTGCGGGACGCGCGGCTGGATCCGTCCTCCTGGGACGGGGCCCGGATGGGCACGGCCGTCGGGTGCAGCCTGGGCGGCGCCGCCACCTGGGAGGCGGAGTTCGGCCGGATGCGGCGGGAGGGGCCCGAGGCGGTGTCGCCGGTGGTCATCCCGAGGCTGCTGCCGAACATGGCGGCCGGCGAGGTCGCGCTCGCGCTGGGGGCGCGCGGCCCGAGCATGGCGGTCTCCACCGCCTGCGCCTCGGGGGCCAGCGCGCTGGCGGTGGCCCGCGACTGGCTGGCCGCCGGTCTGTGCGACGTCGTCCTGGCGGGCGGTACGGAGGCCGCGGTCACGCCCCTGGTGGTGGCCGGGTTCCATCGGGCCGGGGCGCTGTCGTCGCGCACCGGCGACCCGGCGGCGGCCTCAAGGCCGTTCGCGGCGGACAGCGACGGGTTCGTGATGGCCGAGGCCGCCGCCGTCCTGGTGCTGGAGCGGGTGGCGGACGCGCGGGCGCGCGGTGTGCGCCCGCGCGCCCTGCTGGCCGGCTGCGGCACCAGCACCGACGCGCTCCACCCCACCGCGCCGCACCCCGAGGGCCGGTTCGCGGAGCTGGCGGTGACCGCGGCGCTGGCGGACGCGGGTCTGGAGCCGCGGGACGTCGACCACGTCAACGCGCACGCCACCTCCACCCCGCTGGGCGACGCGGCGGAGGCGAGCATGATCGCCAGGGTCTTCGGCCACGGCCCGAGCGTGACCTCGGCCAAGGGCGTCCTGGGGCACTCGCTGGGTGCGGCGGGTGCGGTGGAGGCGGTGCTCACGGTCCTGAGCATCGAGCGGTCCGCCGTGCCGCCGACGGCCAACACCGATGCCCCCGCGCCGGAGTTCGACATCGATCTGGTGACCAAGGCGGTGCGCGAGCAGCGCGTCGGCGCGGCCGTCAGCAACTCCTTCGGGTTCGGCGGCCACAACGTGTCCGTGGTGCTCCGGGCCGTCTGAGTCCGGCCGGCTCCCGGGTCTCCGCTCCGGCGGTCCGTGTTCCGGGCCCACTTCCGCCGCTGGGCCCGGAACACGGACCGGGTGGGGCCCGGTGTGCTCAGCGCACCGCCGCCCCGCCCGCCGCCGTACGTCCCGGGGCCGGACGCTTTGGCGCGGTGCCGAAGACGTGGTCCCAGTAGGGGCAGCTCACCCCGAAACCGCGGCTGGCGTCCTGGAAGTGGTGGCGCAGGTGGTGCCTGCGCAGGCGGCGTCCGAGCGCGGTGGGCGGACTGGGGCGGTGCAGGAGGAAGTGCAGCTCGTCGTAGACGACGTATCCGGCGGTGAACCCGGCGGCCACCGCGTTGGCCGCGCCGCCGTCCAGGGCCAGGTGGAGGGCGGCGAAGGGGAGGCCGGTCAGCAGCAGGCTGGCCGGGGGCGGCATGACCAGGCGGCGCGGGTCGTCGGGGTGGTCGTGGTGGACGCCGTGCACCATCCAGTGCAGCCGCCTGCCGCGCGCGCTGCGCGGGGTCAGGTGGAAGAGGGCCCGGTGCACCCAGTACTCCGTCAGCGTCCACAGCGCGTAGCCGAGCAGGATGTGGCCGGCCAGGGCCGCCCAGCCCAGGCGGGGCGCGGCCAGGGCGGCGAGCAGGACGGTCAGGGGGCCGTAGAGGGCGACGGGCACGGCCGGGTGGACGCGGGTGAAGCGGTCCAGGAACGGGGAGCGGAACAGGGGCGGGGAGGCCCGCAGCCGTTCGGCCCGGCCGGTGCGGGGCCGGGT
>NZ_JAKMAY010000266.1:0-8067 GCF_022015835.1 Streptomyces sp. ICN903
GGGGTATCAACATATCTGGCGTTGACTTTTGGCACGCTGTTGAGTTCTCAAGGAACGGACGCTTCCTTCGGCACCCCTTCCGGGGCCCCTCCGGGCGCTTCCCTTCGGTGTCTCCGACACTATCAGATTCGCTTTCGCCGATCGAAATCGGCTTCGCTTTCCGACAGGAATTCGGATTGCTTCACCGGGGCCACAGGCTCCCGGCGGAAGCTGGATAGATTTTCATCCGTCTACCCTCGAGGGTACCACCCTCCGGGCAACTTCTAAAATCTACCTCCCGCAGGACCCCCTGTCAAGGGCGCCCTCCGGAACGATCAGAACCGTAGCAGGTCCGGGGGCCTCGATGCACATCGGCTCGTGTCACGCCGCCAGAGGCACCTCGGCGGAGCGGTCGGCGGTCTCCACATCGCCCGTCTCGCCGCTCCTCACGGCCCCGGCGCCCAGCAGGTAGACGTAGGCCAGGAAGGCCAGCTCGGCGGCCACCCCGATGGTGATCCGGGCCCAGGTGGGCAGTCCCGAGGGGGTCACGAAGCCCTCGATGACGCCCGAGACGAAGAGCACCGCAGCCAGGCCGAGCGCCATGCCGATGGCGGCTCGCCCCTCCTCCGCGAGCGCCGTGCGGCGGCTGCGCGGTCCAGGGTCGACGACCGTCCACCCCAGGCGCAGTCCTGTGCCGGCCGCGACGAAGAGAGCGGTCAGTTCGAGCAGGCCGTGCGGAAGGATCAGACCGAGGAAGACGTCCAGGCGGCCCGCCGAGGCCATCAGGCCGATGCCGATTCCGACGTTCAGCATGTTCTGGAACAGCACCCACAGCACCGGTATTCCGAGGAAGACGCCGAAGATCAGGCAGATCGCGGCGGCCTGGGCATTGTTCGTCCACACCTGGGCGGCGAAGGACGTGGCCGGGTTGCTGGAGTAGTACGTCTCGTACTGGCCTCCGGGCCGGGTCATCTCGCGCAGCTGCTCCGGGGCCGCGATGGAGGCCTGGATCTCGGGGTGGGTGCCTATCCACCAGCCGATGAGGACGGCGACCAGCGTGGACAGCAGGGCCGTCGGTATCCACCAGTGCCGGGAGCGGTAGACGGCCGCCGGGAAACCGACCGTGAAGAAGCGCGCCACGTCGCGCCAGGTCGAGCGGCGGGTGCCGGTGACCGCGCTGCGCGCGCGGGCGACGAGCGAGGTGAGCCGGCCGGTCAGCGCGGGGTCGGGGGCGGCGGACTGGATCAGCGACAGATGGGTGGAGGTGCGCTGGTAGAGGGCGACGAGTTCGTCCGCCTCTGCTCCGGTGAGGCGGCTTCGGCGGCGCAGCAGCTCCTCCAGGCGGTCCCACTCGGCCCGGTGGGCGGTGACGAAGACATCGAGGTCCATGGGGAGAGCTTTTCAGATGGGGTGCGGTCGGTCTCGGGCCGCTTGGCGGCCGGTCGGCCGCGGGCGGCAGACTGTGTACGTACCCGGCGCGGGGCGTAAGAGGCGTACACGGGTCCGAGGCGAGGACGAGGAGGCGTACCGGGTGAGTCAGCTCGTGACGGGTGATGCGGTGGTGCTCGGGCTGCGGCCTGCGCGGCTGCCGAGCCGGGCCCTGGCCGTCTTCATAGATCTGGTCGTGCTCTGGAGCGTCTATCTGGCGCTGTCGATGGCGGTGCTGTCGGCCACCGGGTCGCTGGACGACGCGGCCACCGCCGCGATCGCCGTCGCGCTGCTGCTGCTGGTGCTCATCGGCGGACCGGTGGCGGTCGAGACCCTCTCCCACGGCCGTTCGCTGGGGAAGATGGCGTGCGGACTGCGGGTGGTGCGGGAGGACGGCGGGCCGATCCGCTTCCGGCACGCGCTGGTGCGCGGGGCGCTGGGTTTCGTGGAGATCCAGATGACGGTGGGGGTCGTCGCCTGCGTCGCCTCGCTGGTCTCCGCGCGGGGCCGGCGTCTCGGCGACGTGTTCGCCGGGACGCTGGTGGTGCGGGAGCGGGTGCCGGTGTCGCAGCCGGTTCCGGTGCCGCCTCCGCCCCCGTGGGTGGCCGGGCACTTCGCGGGGCTGGACCTGTCGCGGGTGCCGGACGGGCTGTGGCTGGCCGTACGGCAGTACCTGCTGCGCGCGGACCAGCTCGATCCGCAGGTGGGCTGGTCGATGGCGCAGCGCCTGGCGGCCGACGTGGCCGGCTTCACCGGGGCCCCCGTCCCGGAGGGGATGCCTCCGGGTGTGTACCTGTCCGGTGTGGTGGCCGAGCGGCAGGGGCGGGAGGCACAGCGGGCCTTCGGGGGAGACGCCCGGCCGGAGGCCGGGGGGAGCGGTGCCGTGCCTGCGCCGAACGCCCCCGGTGCCGGGACCGGTCCCGTGAGCGGTCCCGGCTCCGCGTGGCCGGCCTCGCCTCCCGCGGAGGCGCCGCCCGCCGGTGCTCCCGCTGTTCCTCCGGCGCCCGCGCCGTCTCCGCCGCGGCCATCGGCCGGCGGCAGTGACGGCGGAGGGGATGCGGACGGCGGGGATGCGGACGGGCCGCGCACCGGCTTCGTCCCCCCGGCCTGACGCCGGCCGGGCAGACCCGCCGAGGACCCGGCCCGGGGCGTGTCAGGCGAACGTCGAGGGTGGTGACTCCAGGTCCTCCAGCTCGACGCCGGGGGCGGCCAGGACGACGTCCCCGGCGATGTGGACGGAGTGCCGCTCACCCGTCTCCAGATCGTCGACCCGGTAGTGGTCCACCGTCAGCGGGCCGCTGTCGGTGGCGTGTGTCCGGCTGTCCACCAGCGCCCAGGCCTGGTCGAGGGTGCGGGGGGCGAGTACGGGGGGCGCGAAGGCGACGAGGCGGACGCGGGTGGCAGGCGCGCCTGGCGCGGGGCGCAGCAGCCTGGCGACGGCGACGAGGAAGGCCGGGGACGCGCCGGTGAAGGCGTGGGCGGGCGCGTTGCCCTCCTGTGCCCGCTCTCCGGACGGGTCGGCGCGTACCCAGGTCACACCGTCGAGGGCGGCACCGCGCACCTGCCAGTGGGGGGTGGTCAGTTCGAGGCGGAGGGGGCGGCCGAGGCCGTCCAGGGTGAGGTCGACCGAGCCCGCGCGGTCTCCGGAGGGTGCGGTGAGCTGTGAGACGTACCGCCAGCCGGACGGGCCGGTGGCGCACTGGAAGTGCTCCTCGCCCAGGGGGGCGCGGTCGTGCGGGTCGTGGAGTGAGTAGCGGCCGCGGGGCATGACGGGATCCTTACGGGTCAGGCCCCCGCCGTGGAGCGGGGGCCTGACGGTGTCGCCTACCTGCTGTGTGACGTGCCGTGTGCCGGCATCGGTGCCAGAGTCAGCGCCGGTGCCGGTGCCGGTGGCTCAGTAGCGGTAGTGGTCGGGCTTGTACGGGCCCTCCACGGGGACGCCGATGTAGGCGGCCTGCTCCGGGCGCAGCACGGTCAGCTTCGCCCCCAGCGCCTCCAGGTGGAGACGGGCGACCTTCTCGTCCAGGTGCTTGGGCAGCACGTACACCCCCACCGGATAGGCGTCCGGCTTGGTGAACAGCTCGATCTGGGCGATGGTCTGGTTGGCGAAGGAGTTCGACATCACGAACGAGGGGTGCCCGGTGGCGTTGCCCAGGTTCAGCAGCCGTCCCTCGGACAGCACGATGATCGACTTGCCGTCCGGGAAGGTCCAGGTGTGCACCTGCGGCTTGACCTCGTCCTTGACGATGCCGGGAATCGCCGCCAGACCGGCCATGTCGATCTCGTTGTCGAAGTGGCCGATGTTGCCCACGATCGCCTGGTGCTTCATCCGCGCCATGTGCTCGGCGAGGATGATGTCCTTGTTGCCGGTGGTGGTCACGAAGATGTCGGCGGTCTCCACCACGTCATCCAGGGTGGCGACCTGGTAGCCGTCCATCGCCGCCTGCAGCGCGCAGATCGGGTCGATCTCGGTGACGATCACCCGCGCGCCCTGGCCGCGCAGCGACTCCGCGCACCCCTTGCCCACGTCCCCGTAGCCGCACACCACGGCCACCTTGCCGCCGATGAGCACGTCGGTGGCGCGGTTGATCCCGTCGATCAGCGAGTGGCGGCAGCCGTACTTGTTGTCGAACTTCGACTTGGTCACCGAGTCGTTGACGTTGATCGCCGGGAAGAGCAGCACCCCCTCGCGCTGCATCTCGTACAGCCGGTGCACCCCGGTGGTGGTCTCCTCCGTCACCCCGCGGATCTCGGAGGCGAGGTTCGTCCACTTGCCCGGCCGCTCGGCCAGGGTGCGGGCCAGCAGGCCCAGGATGACGGCGTGCTCCTCGGACTCGGCCGTGGAGACGTCCGGCACCGCGCCGGCCTTCTCGTACTCCACGCCCTTGTGCACCAGCAGTGTGGCGTCACCGCCGTCGTCCAGGATCATGTTCGGCCCGCCGGTGGGCGTGTCCGGCCAGGTCAGTGCCTGCTCGGTGCACCACCAGTACTCTTCCAGCGTCTCGCCCTTCCAGGCGAAGACGGGCACGCCCCGCGGGTCGTCGGGGGTGCCGTCGGGGCCGACGGCGATGGCGGCGGCGGCGTGGTCCTGGGTGGAGAAGATGTTGCAGGAGGCCCAGCGCACCCGGGCGCCCAGCGCCACCAGGGTCTCGATCAGCACGGCCGTCTGCACCGTCATGTGCAGCGACCCGGTGATCCGCGCCCCGGCCAGCGGCTGGGAAGCGGCGTACTCGCGGCGGATCGCCATCAGGCCGGGCATCTCGTGCTCGGCCAGCGTGATCTCCTTGCGGCCGAACGCCGCCAGGGACAGGTCCGCCACCTTGAAGTCCCGTGCTGTGCCGGTCGAAGCGCCGGTGGAGGTGGCGGTCGCGTCGGTCGATGCGCCGGTGGACGCGTCGGTCGTCGTCATGTGAGAGCTGCTCCTCGGAATCGGTCGAGGTGGTATGGCCGGCTGGTCTGCGGCAGCGGGCAGGCGCGTGGGAGACGGGCACAGCGGCGGTCCGCCGTCGTGTGCCGTCGTCACCGTACGCACCATACGAACGTACGTGTCCCCTGGCCGCAGCGCAGTCCGTCGGAGGCCCTCTCTCCCTCGGCCGGCCCGTGTGGCCGCCCGACCGCCATCAGCAGCGACGTCTGTGCCCTCCCGAGGCTACACGTTCGGTATGCCGTCCGGGCGGGACGGCCTCGGACACCGGACGGCACCGTGGGATTCCGGCCATGTGAACGCGGACGGCCGCGGTACGGCGAAGCGGCCCGGGACGAAGGACCTCGTCCCGGGCCGCTCGCCGTACCGCTTCGCCGTACCGCCGCTCAGAGGGCCTTGGCGGCCTCGTCCGTCTCGTTCGCCCGGTATATGTCCGGCTCCAGGTAGATCACGCGGGCGATCGGGACCGCCGCGCGGATGCGGTGCTCGGCCTCGTCGATCGCCCGGGCGACCTCGGCCGCCGACTCGTGGCTCTCCACCGCGATCTTGGCGGCGACCAGCAGCTCGTCCGGGCCGAGGTGGAGCGTGCGCATGTGGATGATCCGGGTGACCCGCTCGCCGTCGACGATCGCCTCGCGGATCCTCCCGAGCGCCTCCGTGTCGGCGGACTCGCCCAGCAGCAGGGACTTGGTCTCCACGGCGAGGACGATCGCGATGACGACGAGCAGCACACCGATGCAGATGGTGCCGATGCCGTCCCAGACCGGGTCGCCGGTCAGGAGCGCCAGGCCGACGCCGGCCAGGGCCAGGATGAGGCCGACCAGGGCGCCGAGGTCCTCCAGGAGCACGACCGGCAGTTCGGGCGCCTTGGCCCGCCGGACGAACGCCGTCCACGACTGCGTGCCGCGGATCTCGTTGGACTCCTTGATCGCGGTCCGGAAGGAGAAGATCTCGGCGATGATCGCGAAGACCAGAACCCCCACCGGCCAGTACCAGTGGGAGAGTTCGTGCGGGTGCCTGATCTTCTCGTAGCCCTCGTAGAGGGCGAAGAGGCCGCCGACCGAGAACAGGACGATGGCCACGAGGAAGGAGTAGATGTAGCGCTCGCGCCCGTATCCGAAGGGGTGCTCCTCGCTCGCCTTCCTCTTCGCCTTCTTGTGGCCGAGCAGCAGCAGCGCCTGGTTGCCCGAGTCGGCGACGGAGTGGACGCCCTCCGCGAGCATCGACGAGGATCCGCTGAAGGCGAACGCCACGAACTTGGCCGCGGCGATGGACAGATTGGCGCCCAGCGCGGCGACGATCGCCTTGGTTCCGCCTGATGCACTCATGGAAGGTCGGCTCTCCTGGGAAGACGGCAGGGCTTGTCCCGGCGTCCGGGGCCCGGCGCGGGGCTCGCCCCCGTGCCGGGCCCCGGACCTCACGGTGTGGTGGTGCTGTGGTGCGGTCGCACCGCGGTCATACGGCCACGGTCGCGCGGAAGAGAGTACCGCTGCCGAGGACCGCGACGCGCTCGCCCGCCCGTACGAAGGCCGACCGGCCCCGGGGGAGGACGAGTTCGCCGCCCGCGCCGCCCGCGGTCACCTCCCGCAGGGTGATCTCCCCTTCCGTGCACAGCAGGATCTGGGGGGTCCGGTCGTCCAGGTCGTGCGGCTCCGAGCCGGGCGCCAGAACGTACCGGGAGAGCCGGAACTCGTCGACGGGCGTCGCGTACACCTCCTCGCCCCCGGAGGTGGTGCGCGGCCGCAGCACCTCGGGCTCCATCGGCTCGAAGCGGACGACGCGCAGCAGTTCGGGGACGTCCACGTGCTTGGGGGTCAGACCGCAGCGCAGCACGTTGTCGGAGTTGGCCATCAGCTCGACGCCCAGGCCGTCGAGGTAGGCGTGCGGGACGCCGGCGCCGAGGTAGAGGGCTTCGCCGGGCTCCAGGTGCACGACGTTGAGCAGCATCGCGGCCAGGACGCCCGGGTCGCCGGGGTAGTGGCCGGCGATGCCGGCGTAGGCGGCGTACTCCCGGGCGTACGGGCCTTCTCCGGCCGCCAGTCGCCGTGCCGCCGCGGCGGCCGCGCCGACGGTCTCCGCGATCGCCTCCCTCTCGGCGGAGAGTACGGCGGTCAGCACCTCGCTCAGCGCCTCGTCCTCGGGACGGGCTCGCAGGATGTCCGCGTACGGCTTGAGGCCGCCGACGTCCAGGGCCTCCAGCAGGTCGGCGGTCTCGGCGGGGCGGCGGAAACCGCACAGGCCGGTGAAGGGCGTGAGGGCGCAGACGAGTTCGGGTTTGTGGTTGGCGTCCTTGTAGTTGCGGTGCGGGGCGTCGGCCGGGATGCCGCGCTCCTCCTCGTCGGCGAAGCCCTCCCTGGCCTGGGCGAGGTCGGGGTGCACCTGGAGGGAGAGCGGGGAGGCGGCCGCCAGCACCTTGAGCAGGAACGGCAGCCGCGGTCCGAACGCCTCGACGACCGCCGGGCCCAGTTCGCCCTCGGGGTCGGCCGCGATCGCCTCCGACAGGGGTGTTCCGCCTCCGCGGTCGATCCGCGACGGCGCGCCGGGGTGGGCTCCCATCCACAGCTCGGCCTGCGGCTCGCCGGTGGGCTCGGTGCCGAGCAGTTCGGGGATGGCGGTGGTGGAGCCCCAGGCGTAGGGGCGCACGGTGTTGGTGAGGAGGTCCATGCGGGATGGTGTCCTTGGGTCCTTGTTCCGGGCCCGGACCTCGTCGTCCGGGCTCTGACGGCTCGGGCCGCTCCGGCGGGCCGGACGCCCTCGTCAGCGCCGCTCGCCGCCGGCGAGCGCGAGGTAGACGGCCGCGAAGTCCACGGTGGCCAGCAGTTCGGCGGTGGCCTCGAGCGGGGTGCTGCCCTCGGCCGGCTCCAGTTCGCTGACCGGGGTGCCGTGCCCGTACGCCAGGTCTCGGGCGGCGACGGCGGCGGAGTGGGCGGCCGGGGGGCCTTCGCGCAGCAGGACGATCCGGGCGCGCATCGTCTCGGGCTCGTCCACCCTGTCCCGGAAGAAGTCGTCGGTGTCCTCAGCGCCCGCGAAGGAGCCGGTCAGCAGGGCGCCGTGGGCGGTGAGTGCCTCCGGCAGGAGGGCGGCCAGCGCCGGGCGGCCGACGAGCGAGGTGAGGGTGGTGGCGAAGTGGCGGGCGGCGGCGGCCGCGACGGTGCCCTCGCTCCACAGCAGCGGAAGCGCGTCGGAGAGCTCCGCGGCCAGGGTCTTGGCGGGGTTGCCGTAGGTGGGGGCGGCGG
>NZ_JAKMAY010000267.1:0-8047 GCF_022015835.1 Streptomyces sp. ICN903
GGGCCGGAGGGGCCGGGTTCGGCGGGTGGCGGCATGGCGGGCACCGTACAGCGGCCGAACAGGACCGCTCCAGCGGATAACGCGGCCGTACAGCAGGCCCGTTGGGAGGCGGACGTCCCCGCGCCGGGCGGGGCGTGCCAGGACCGGGGACGTCCGCCGGGGTCAGTTGTCGACCGTGTCCCGGACCTGGCCGTAGACCGTGGCGTCGCTCAGCAGTCCGGAGTGCGACAGGCAGGCGGTCCTGGTGTTGACCGCGCCCGACAGGGCGACGCTGCTGTCGGGGTTGATGACGGTGTCGCAGGGCGACCACCAGGTGGCGTAGCGCGCCGAACCGGGCGTCTCGTCACCGGAGTTGAGTGAGTTCAGGAAGTTCGACCCGATGCGCATCTCGGTGCAGGAGGTCTGGAAGCACCAGTTGGCCGTGTCGGTGCCGTGGTTGGGGCCGCCGAGGGAGACCCAGGCGTCGATCTTCGCCGCGCCGCCGAGGTTCTTGGCGTAGTAGCGCGAGGAGAGGCCGCCCATGGAGTGGGTGATCACGTCGACCTTGCTCGCCCCGGTGGCGGCGAGCAACCGGTCCACCTCGGTGGCGAGTTGCCGCGCGGTGGTGGCGTTGGACTGGCCGGTGTCGTACGTCCACTGTCTCAGGTGGCCGGTGGGCCAGCCGTCGGCGCGGAAGCGGTCGGCCATGGTGTTCCACGTGGATCCGCTGCTGTTCCAGCCGTGGACGAAGAGGATCGGGTCGCTGCCGGGGCCGTAGGCGGAGGGGGACGCCTCGGCCGCCGCTGCCGGGGCCTGGAGGGTGAGTGCGAGCACGGATGCGGCGGCTGCCGCGACGGCCAGTGACTTCTTCTTCACTTCGACCTCGAGTGGGTGCGGGGGGAAAGTGGTCGGAGAGCGGTTGCGCCGTGGGGGGGGATCGCAGGCTACTGGCCGGTCACCGGCACCGGGCAAGACCCGTGCACGCCTTTCCTGTCGTGTACACGACTTCTTTACGACTCCGCGCCCGCCGGTCCGCCGGCTCTCCTCGGAGCGCGCAGTACGCGCAGCACATGGCCGGGCGACATCAGCCGGGCGGGCGGCTGGAGCATGTGGGCCACCGACAGGAACGTCCGGCCCAGTACGGGGTCGACGGAGGCCGCCGCGCGGTAGCGGGTGAGGTATCGGTCCAGCAGCGCGTCGGCCGGACCGTGCCTCCCCTCCGCCTCGGGGAAGCGCAGGTCGCCGCCGGCGGCCAGCAGCCACGGGGTGTCGACGACCTTGGCGGCGGCGCGGAAGAAGCGCCGGGGCAGCCCGTCGGCGTCCCGGTCCGGGCCCCGGCGCAGGCCCCGGCCCCGGTCCCGGCTCCGGGCGAGGAGCGCGCGCAGCACGATCGCCTGCTGGGCCGCCGCCGTCATGCCCTGGCCGTAGGTGGGGTTGAAGCTGCACAGGGCGTCGCCGGTGACGAGGAAGCCGCCGAGGTGGCGGTCCAGCTTCTCGTAGTGGTGGCGCGCGCTGGCCGGATAGCGCATCCTCACCGGCTCGTTCAGCGGTTCGGCCGTGCGCAGCACCTCGGCCACGTCCGGCCCGGGCAGGGACTCGGCGTAGGCCAGCATGCCCGCCTCGTCGGCCGGGGGCTCCTCGCCCAGCAGACCGAAGAGGACGACCGCGAACCGGTCCTCCCGTTCGGAGACGATGGCCCCGCCGCGCGGCAGTCCGGGGAAGGGCACCAGCGCGACGCCGCTGCGGCCGCCGATGTGGTGGGGTTCGCGCCGGAAGTGGCGGGTGACGTAGACGACGTCGGCGCGCACCCGCGTCTGCCGCGGCCGGTGGTACCCGAGTTCCTCCAGCCAGGCCGGAGCCCGCGAGCCCCGGCCCGAGGCGTCGACGACCAGGTCGGCGGGGATCGTCTCCTCCCCCGCGCCGTCGGCCTTCCCGGCGCCGGCCTCTCCCGTTCCGCCGGCGCGCGGACGCACCCGGACTGCGGTGACCCGGCCGCGGTCGGGCGTGGTGACCGGGCCCAGCACCTCCGTTCCCTCCCTGATCGAGACGCCGGGGAGCGCCGCGACGCGCGCGCGTACGTGGTGCTCCACCAGGGGCCGGCTCGCGCCGTAAGAGATCACCCCGGAGTGCGCCGGGCGCAGGAGGTGGCCGTCGAGGTACCAGTGGGCCTCGCCCTGGGTGTCCGCGCGGGTGGCCCCCGCCGCGAGCAGTTCCTCCAGGAAGCCCGGGAACAGCTCCTCCAGCGCCTGCGCTCCGCGGGCGAGCAGTACGTGGAGCTGCCGGCTCTGCGGTACGCCGCGGCGCGGGGCCGGGTCGGCGGGGAGCGCGTCCCGGTCGAGCACCGTCACCCGCTCGTAGGTGTCGGCGAGCGCGCGGGCCGCCGTCAGGCCCGCGAGGCCGGCGCCGATCACCACGGCGTGGGACCGGTCCGCCGCCCGGGCGGGTCGGGGGGTGGGGGCCATGGGCCAACTCCGTTCCGTGCGGGACCGGTCCGGCCCCTGGGGCGTCGGGTGCGATGCGGATACGAGGGTAACGACTCCCTGTGCGCGGGCCGTTCCCTTCCGTGTCCTTTCCCGCCCGGCCCCGCCCGGCGACCGCCGTGTCCGCGGCGGTCGCCGGGCAGGGCGGCCGGAGCGCTCAGCCGCCGGTGAGCTGCCAGGCGCCGAGGGCCAACCCGCCCACCGCGGCCAGGGCGGTGATGCTCGCCAGCGGCCACCGGGAGCGCTCCAGCGCGTCCAGACGCGCCTCGTGGTCGGCCAGTTGCCTGTCGTTCTGGTCGCTGCGCTGGACCATCAGCGCGAGCGCCCCGTCCACCCGGGCGAAGCCCGCCTCGACCGTGCCGCGCAGCCGCTCCAGTTCCACGGCGACGGCGACGGGGCTGTTCGGTTCGGTGTCCGTCATGCGCGCTCCCCTCCGCCGTCCGCCGCCGGAGGGCTGTCGGAACAGGTGCGCAGCCAGGCCGGCAGCAGGGCCTGCACCCCGGGCACGGCCATCAGCCGCGCGAGCCCGCCGGCCGCGGCCAGGGCTCCCGCCACCCAGGGCAGCGTGCGCGGGATCCCGGCCGCGTCCACGGCGGCGGGGAGGACGACGGCCAGTCCCACGGCGGTCTGCACGATGGTGCGCAGGGCGCGTTTGGCCTCCTGTGACATGGTGTTTCCTTTCTTGCGCGTCCTCCGCGCCCCCGCACGGGAGTCCATACGGGCCCGTGCGGGGGCGCGGCGCGGTGACGGCGCGGTGACGGTGACCGCGGCGGCAGCGGTGACTGCGGCGGCGGTGCGTTCAGGACACCCGGGGAACCCGCAGCGCCCGCCACGAGGTCTCCCCCGGCCAGCCGTCGGCGTCGGCGCCGGTGAAGCCGAGCCTGCGCTGCCACGCGGCGTACGAGCGCCGGTCCGCGTCCGTCCACTGCGGCCCGGGGCCGACCGCGTATTCCGAGCAGCCCTCGGCCACCAGGCGCCGCCCCATCTCGGTGACGATCGGCGAGCGGGGCCGGGTGCGGAACCACCGCGCCCCCGGGAACGGCTGGTGGACGGGCGGGGAGGCGGGGGCGCGGTCCGCCGCGCCGCCTCCGGCGGACGGGGCCGCGGCCAGGATGCGGGCGATGTGCGAGCGCATCCGGTCCATGGAGAAGCCGCGTGGGTCGATCTTGGTGCGGGTCCACTCCTTGTGGGCGATCACGGAGCGCTCGTTCCAGCCGTGGGCGCGGCACAGGGCGGCCGCCGCCCGCGCGATGGCCTCCAGTTGCTCCTCGGGCCACGGGTCCTTCCCGTCGCCGAGGTTGACCGCCTCGAAGCCGTAGAAGCGGGCGTTGCCGTCGGTGTCGTCCTTCAGCGGGCGCGGGGCGGCGGTCTCGGCGATGACGGAGCGCAGGACGCGGCCGTCGCCGAGCCCGGCGTGGTTGGCGCGGCCGCCGCCCACCAGGTGGACGGTGCCGGCCTTGTCGATCACGCCGTGGCACAGCGGGCCGGGCAGGCCGGTGTAGCCGTCGTAGCACAGGTCGACGGTGGCGGCGGTGCCGCGGGTGACGGTGTGGTGGATCATCACTCCGTTCACCGGGCCCCAGGCGCCCTTGTGGTTGCGGTGGTGGCGCCGCCAGTCGCGGTGCTCGGCGGTGTGCAGGCCCTCGTCGCGCAGGGCGGCGAGCAGCCGGCCGGGGGTCAGGGGTACTGCCATGGGTGCCTCCGGTACGGAAAGGAGCCCCGCGCCGGGCGGCGCGGGGCTCGAGTGGACGGTCGGGACGGACGGCCGGGACGGGTGCTCAGGACAGGGCCGCCCAGATCGCGTTGGAGTCGGCGACCACGCTGGTCGGGTTGAACGAGGCGGGCAGCGAGGTCTGCCCGGTGCTCGACAGCCGCCCGTGCCGGATGAACGCGCCGGGCATCCGGGCGCTGCCGGCCGGGGCGTTGCCGATGCTGGCGCCGCGGGCGAAGGCCGGCCCGTTGTTCTTGTCGGCCGGGCCGTTGACCAGCAGGGCGATCCAGTAGTTGCCGGGCTGGGCGGCGTAGGGGGCGCCGAGCGGGATGACGATCGTGCGCCCCTCGTTGGCCGGGATCACCTGGGACAGCGGCGCGGTGACCCCCACCCGCTGCCCGGTGCCGGTGTACAGGCCGGCCCAGGAGTTGGCGCCGAGTGTGCCGCCGACGTAACCGGGGGTGTAGAACACCACGTTGGAGACGGTGTGCGGGGCGTGCAGCGGGATGCCGATGAGGTACAGCCAGCCGTTGATGCAGTACTGGGCAGAGGTCGCCGCGGTGGTGGCCGGGTCGAAGGACCAGCCGGCGAAGCCCATGGCGGCCGGCGACCAGGTGCCGGCCGCCGAGACCGCGTCGACGTAGGAGCGGCGGGCGAGCTGGTCGCCGGTGGCCGGGTCGGCGGGGACCGAGGGCGGGACGGTGAACGTCTTGGCGCCGCCGACCGTCTGGCCGCCGTCCAGCAGGACGGCCCGGCCGGCGGGTACGGCCGAGACGTCGCCCGCGCTCAGCTCGACCGTGCCGGTGCGGCCGTTGACGGAGAGCACCGGCGCTTCGCCGGCGGCCAGGTAGCGCCCGTCGGCGGTGGCCTGGTCCAGCGCCCCGACGTCGGCGGCCGTCAGCACCACCTCGCCGGTCCGCCCGTTGACGGAGGCGACCGCGCCGCCGGTGCCGGCCGGGAGCTGCCCGGCGGGCACCAGCCCCTGGTCGTCCAGCGTGGCGACGCCGCCGGGGGCGCCCGCCGAGGCGGCCGGCACGGCGGCCACGTCGGCGGCGTCCAGGACGATGTCGGCCTCGGTGCGGCCGTTGACCGACCGTACGGCGCCCGGCTCTCCGGGCGGACCGGCCGGGCCCGGTTCCCCGGGCGGGCCGGCCGGTCCGGGGACGGCGACGTAGTCGGGGGTGGCGGGGTCCACCGGGGCGACGTCGGCCAGGTCCACCTGCTGTTCGGTGGCGGGCAGCACGATCCGGTAGCTGCGTTTGCGGCCCACCCCGGAGAGCTGTTCGGTGACGGTGTAGGCCCACCGGGCCGGGTTCCAGCCCTCCCCGTCGGTGGCGGGCAGGACGGTGCTGATGCGGCCCTCGGCGTCCAGGGCGGCCACGGTCGGCCCGCCGAGGATGACGTCGGTGGCGGCGTGGGTGAGCAGTGCGGGCGGACGGAACTCGACGGTGCCGGTCATCGGCCGCCCGTCGGGGGTCAGGTACCGCGCGGTGACGGTGACGACGGGTATGGACTCGGGCAGCATGCGGATGCCTCCTTGCTTGTCGTTGCGGGATGCGGCGCGGGTACGGCGGGCGCGGTGGACGGCGGCGGGTGGCGGCGGCCGGTCAGGACTGCACGCCGTACAGGGCCAGCGGGCGGCAGCGCACGGTGTCCCCGGCCGCCGCCACCCTGGCCTGCACCTCGAAGGTGACCGTCGCGCCGTATTCGGCGCCCAGCACCTCGGTGATCTCCAGTCCGTCCGGCCCGCCCGCCGGGCCCACCTGCTCGCCGTCGCACAGCAGCCGCACCTCGGCGCCGTCGGCGCCCTCCGCCGCGATACGGCAGTGCAGCCTGGGGTGCTGGACGATTCCGGGGCCGCGGAAGAGGGTGGTCCAGGAAGTGGCCCCCGTGGACTCCCAGCGGCTGACCGCCACCGGCGCGGGCAGCGGGTAGGGCACGTAGGGGCGGGCCAGTCCGCGGCGCCGGGCGTCGTCGGCGACGACCACGTTGCCCTTGCGGTCGAGTATCTGCACCGGCTGGTCGGGCAGGGTGTCCGGGCTGCCGGTCCACACCGTCAGCGCCAGGGAGCCGTCGTCGCGGCGCACCACCAGGCCCTGCTGCGGCTCGCCGCCGGCGCGGTCCGGCTGGACGCGGCCGAGGTAGAGCAGGTCCTCGCCGCCGGGGGTGCGCACCCGCAGCCGGCCGCCGTCGCCGATGACGACGTCGCCGCCGCTGATCCGGTTCATCGGCGGGCTGCTGTTGGCGCTGCCCATCAGGTCCCGCACCTGCCTCTCCAGCTCGCGCAGCCGGTCCAGCAGGTCGGTGGGGATGATCGCCACCGGTCAGGCTCCTTCCAGGTAGAGGGTCGCGGTCTCGGGCCTGGTGCGCTGGGGCGGGGTGACGGCCAGCCCGACGATCCGGTACCGGCCGTCGGCCCCCTCCGGGTGCCACAGGTCCCGGATGCGCAGCCGCAGCCGGGCGCCCAGCAGGGCCGGGGAGATCCGGCCGTCCATCAGCACGGTGATCTGCGGGATGGTCTCCGGGCGGCGGTGCCGGGCCAGTTCGGCGCGGGCCAGGGAGTCCAGCACGGCCTGGTCGCGTACGGATGTGTGGTCGGAGCTGGACTCCAGCCGCGGCCAGCCGCCCGCGATGTCGTCGGCGTCCACCCGCCGCGCGGTCAGCGGCACCGACTCCTGGGACTGGTCGGAGTTGGCCGACTCCCCTCTGGCCACCCATACGTTGGCCTGCACGGTGGCGTCCGAGGGCAGGCTGTAGGTGAGCACCGCGCCGGGGTGGTCCAGCACGATGTCGGCGTGCCCGGTGTGGATCCTGGGGTGGCCGAGCTGGAGCCGTTTGACGCGGCGGCCCTGTGCGTCGCGGTGGCAGTGCACGCGCCACTCGAAGCCGTCGTCCAGCCTGGCCAGCTTGTCGATCAGTTCCCGCACCCGGGCCAGGCCGGTGTAGGCGTGGGCGAAGTCCCGCCGCACCCCGGAGATCTCGCTCCCGTACCGCAGGCCGATGTCGCCGCCCGGCTGCGCCTGTACGTGGTCGACGAGCGCGCGCACGATGTCGAACTGGTCGGTGGCCGTGCCCACCACGTCACCGGAGAGGATGCGGTGGTCGAGGTAGGAGTCGAAGGTGGCGGCCTGGAACTCGGCCTTCATCCGGCCCTGTTCGTCGGACTGCGGGGTGCACGTCCACAGCACGCCGCCCCACCGCACGTCCCCGTCGCGCTCCAGCCAGACCGCGGTGCGGCCGGGCCGGAGCGCGGCGCGGGCCCGGCGGGCGAGCGCCTCGTCCGGCAGCGGGACGGTGGCGGTGAGCGAGCCGGGCTTGCCGATGTAGTCGTCGTACTTCGCCTCGGTCAGCGGCAGTACGTCCACCACGCGGTCGGTGCGCAGGTCGCAGAAGACGGCGCGGTGGACGGCGGTGCGCCCGCTCACTCGGCCGGCTCCGCGGACTCGTAGACCAGCGTTCCGGCGATCTGCATGTAGGAGCCGGAGGCCCAGTTCCACGGCGTGACCGCGTCCACCAGGCCGCTGTGGGCGGCCGCGGTGCCGTCGACGTCCCCCGAGGAGACCTCCAGCTCCAGGTGGTCGGCGGTGGTCAGGCGGATCCGGGCGATGCGCCGCGCCCGGGAGCCGTTCTGCAGCCCGGCGAAGCCGACCGCCTGGCTGGCCCCGGACGCCCGGACGGGCAGCGAGAAGCGCCAGTTGTCGCCCGTCCCCCCGGTGCCGAAGACGGTGGTGGAGCCGAAGTAGACGTTGAAGGAGGCGTGCACCAGGGTGCCGGTGTGCACGTAGCGGCACTCGACGGTGGCGTTGCCGAACGAGGGGGTGCCCGCGCCGGTGTTGGTGGTCCAGCGCGGTGTCCACTCCTGCCACCTGGGGGTGGG
>NZ_JAKMAY010000268.1:0-7969 GCF_022015835.1 Streptomyces sp. ICN903
GCCCCGCCCCGTCCACCCGGGTCAGCGGCCCACGGGGTCGCCCTCGGCGCCGTCGTCCCGCGCGCGCAGCACCATGTGGCCGCCGTGGTGCAGCGGGGTGCCCAGTCGCGGGCGGGCCGCCTCGCTGCCCGTCTCCGCATCGACGATGTGCACCTCGCCGTGGCCGCCGCGGGTGGCGGCGACCCAGTCGGAGTCCGGCGAGGCGGCCACCGCCCTGCGCTGGACCCCCTCCCAGGGGGTGTCGCCGCGGCGCGGAGCGCCGTCCATGGCGGTCAGGGGCAGGCGGCGTACGGCGCCGTCCGGGCCGTCCGCGTCCAGCAGGACCAGCTCGTCGCCGTCGGGGTGGATGCGGGCGAAGGCCGCGTGGCGCCGGGAGAGCGCCAGGCGGAAGACCAGGCCGGGGCCGAGATCGGTCAGATGTGTACGGCCCGTCTCCAGGTCGTGGCGCCATGCCCGGTTGGTCCACTCCGGCCACCTCACCGGGTCGGGTGCCCCGCCGCGCAGCGTGCTCCACAGCGCCTGCCGGCGGGTGTCGAGGCGCAGATACCAGCCCCGGCCGGGCGACCCCCACGGGATCACCGGCTCGGCCGTGAGCGCGTCGCCCGCCCTCCGGGCCCGGTGCACTCCCTCGCCCGTGGCCGCGAACACCCGCCCCGGGCCGGGCGCGTACGCGTCCCCGTGCCCGTCGTCCGGCAGCGGCAGGAGTGCGTGGGGCGTGGCCGGCGGGCAGCCGGGCGGCGCCGCGAGGAGGTCCGCGAACCGGTGGACGGCCAGCGCGCCGGGTTCCCGGTGCCGCAGGACGACCAGCGGATCGCCGCCGCCCGGCACCGTCACCCCCGGTTCGCCGGCGCGGGTGCGGACCCTGGAGGTCTCCTCGGTGGCGAGGTCGACGACCGTCAGCAGGTCCGACCACGGCTCGCTGTTCCTCCCCGTCCCGGTGGTCACGGCCAGTCGGCGGCCGGACGGATCGCAGGCGAGGTGCTCGGCCGGTACGGCGACCGGGACGGCCAGTTCCACGAGTTCGCCGCCGAAGGGGTCGAGCACCAGCAGCTCCCCACGGCGGTCGTCGACGCAGGCCACCCGGCCTCCCGGGAGCGCCAGGAACCCGGCGTGCTCGGAGATGTGCCGGCCGGTCAGGCGGTGCGTGACGGTGCCGTCCGGCACGGTCAGCGCGTACAGGGCGCCGTCCACGTGGTCGGAGACGAGCAGCGTGAGGTCGGTGGCGGGCATGGGGGTCCTCCAGTGAGTCGGTGTAGTGAAAACGATTATCATGTATCTTCGGCGTGTTCCGGCTTTCCCGAGAAGAAGAAGAGGGCGTCAATGCTGCGTTCACCGTCGAGATCCGCCCGCGGCTGGATCACCGCAGCGGTGCTGGGTTCCGTCCTGGCCGGCTGCGGATCGCCACCGGAAGGGACCGCGGACGGCAGGGCCGAGCCCAGGGCGAAGACCGAGGTCACCGTCGAACCCATCAAGGCCGCAAAGGAGTTGACCGACACCAACGGCACCAGGATCTCCCTGGACGGTGAACCGCGGCGGATCGTCTGCCTGTTCGCCCTCTGCGACGACATCCTGACCGAACTGGGCATCGTCCCCGCGGCCACCAACAGCGCGCTGCTGGCCCACCCCGGCTTCCTGGGGAAGGAGAAGGCGAAGGAGGTCGACGTCATTCCCGGCGGCTTCATAGCCCCGGAGGTGGAGGCGATCCTCTCCCACAAGCCCGACCTCGTGATCGGCCTGGGGGACACCCACGGCAAGCTCGCCCCCGCGCTGAAGGGCGCCACCACCTTCTGGGCCATGCAGCCCGAGACCTGGCAGGACAGCGTCGGATATCTGCGCGACGTCGCCGCGCTCACCGGCCGCACCGACGAGGGGGAGAAGGCCGAGAAGGCCTTCCGCGCCAAGCTCGCCGAGGCCGAGAAGACCCCGAGCGACAAGACCGCGCTCGTCATCTACGGCAGCGACGAGAACTTCGGCGTCGCCACCCCGGAGACCGACGTGGCCGCCAGCCTGTTCCCCAAGATCGCCGAATACCCGTGGAAGTCCCGTGGCGTGGAGGGCAGTTACAGCCTCGAGGAGATCCTCGCCGAGGGCGTCGACGTGCTGTTCGTCGAGACGATGAGCTTCGGTGACGCGGACGGCAGGCTCTCGGAGAAGCTGGCGGGCAATCCCCTGTGGGGGAAGATCCCGGCGGTGCGCGACGGCGACGTCCACGAGGTCGACCCGGAGGTGTGGGCCAAGGGCCGCGGCACCCGCTCGCTGGGCATCGTCCTCGACGAGGCCACGGCCGCGCTGCGGTGAGGGCGCCCGTGCCCGCACCCACCGCGGCGGAGGAAACCGGGGTGGAGGACGCCGGGGCGGGAGGCGCGGCGGCGAAGGGCCGGCGCACCTCGCGCCGGGCACGGTGGCGGCAACCGGTCCTGGTGACCGTACTGCTGGCCGTCTCGTCGGTCTGCGCGCTGAGCCTCGGCACCCCCCACGTCCCGCCGCACCGGCTCGCCGGCGCGGTGCTGGAGGGCGAGGCCACGCTCGCCGGGATCGTCGTCACCGAACTGCGCGTACCCCGCCTGGTGCTGGCGCTCCTCGCCGGCGCCTGCCTGGGGGCGGCAGGGCTCGTGCTCCAGGAGGCGCTGCGCAACCCCCTGGCGGTGCCGGAGATGCTGGGCGTCTCCTCCGGGGCCGCGCTGGGGGTGGCCGCGCCCCTGGTACTGGCACTGTCCCTGCCCGCCGCCGTCCAGCCCCTGCTGGCCATCGGCGGCGCCGCGCTCGGCGGTGGGCTCACACTGCTCGCGGCCGGGCTGGGCCGCAGCCCGTCCGCCGTGCTGCTGACCGGCGCGGCGGTCGCCGCCGCGCTGCAGGCCGCGCTGCTCGTCCTGATGGTCATGGCCGACCAGCTCGACCTCCAGCTCGTCTACCGCTACCTGCTCGGCTCCCTGTCCGCCCGGACCTGGGACGACGTGGCGGGCCTGTGGCCGTGGCTGCTCGTGGTCGCCCCCGCCCTCGTGCTGTGCGCGCCGGTGCTGTCGGTGATGCGGCTGGGTGACGAGGACGCCGAGGCGCTGGGCGTGCGCGCCCGGCGGGCCCGGCTGACCGCGCTGGCCGTCGCCGTGGTGCTGATCGCCCCCGTGACGGCCGTGTGCGGGCCCGTGGCCTGGGTGGGCTTCCTCGCACCGCACCTGGCCCGGTGGTTCGCACCCGCGGCCGGGGCGGTGCGCCGGCTGCCCTGGTCCGCCGCGTGGGGCGCCGTCGTCGTCACCGTCGCCGATGTGCCGGCCCGGCTGGCGCTGGCACCCGTGGAGACGCCGGTCGGCGCCTGGACCGCCCTGCTGGGTGTGCCGGCCGGGATCGTCCTGACGCGGTCGGGCGGTCGCGGGCGCGGCCGTTCCCGGCGCGAGGGGACCAAAGCGGCCGGAGCGACCGGAGCGGAGGGCACGCGGTGAGCCGGCGTTTCGCGGCGCTCACGGCACTGGCCGCGGTGTGTGCCGCACTGGAACTGGTGGCCGGGCGCGGCATGTCCCCGGCCACGGTATGGGACGTACTGGGCGGCGGCGGTGACGCGACCGAACGCCACATCCTGCTGCAACTGCGCCTGCCCAGGCTGCTGGTGGCACTCGGCGCGGGCGCGAGCCTGGCCGTGGCGGGACTGGTCCTGCAGTCCGCCCTGCGCAACCCCCTGGCCGGGCCCGAGGTGACGGGCGTGACGCCGGGAGCGGTGCTCGGGGCCGTCACCGCGACGGCCCTGGGACTGGCCGGGTGGGACTCCCCACTGGCCGTCGTCCTGGCCGCGTGCGCGGGCGGATGCACCGGAGCGGCGCTGCTGTGGCTCCTGGCCGGACGCGGCCGCGGCGACCCCGCGGCCACCGCCGTGCACGGGGTGCTGGTCTCCGCGGTGCTCGGCGGGCTCACCGCCATGGTGCTCCTTGTGGAGCCGGGCGAGCTCGGCAGCGTCGTGCAGTGGCTGGTGGGCACCACGGAGGGCCGGGTGTGGCAGCACTGGCACCTGCTGTGGCCGTGGGCGCTGCTGTGGGGGAGTGCGGCCTGGCTGCTGGCCGGACCGCTGACCCTGCTGCGCTGCGGGGACGAGACCGCCCTGGCCGCCGGCCTCCCCGTCCGGCGGGCCCGGACCCTGGCCCTGCTGTGCGCGGTGGCGCTGACCGCGGGCGCGGTGGCCGCCGTCGGGGCGCTGGGCTTCGTGGGGCTGCTCGTCCCGCATCTGGCCGTGGCCCTCTTCGGTGCCGACCTGCGGGTGGGCCTTCCCGGCGCCGCCGTGGTGGGCGCGGTCGTGGTGTGCGGTGCGGACGCGGTGGCGCAGCTCTCCTCGCGGCTGCTGACGGCGGCGCTGGAGACCGGAGGGCTCACGCTGCCGGTCGGGGCGCTCACCGCCTGCCTGGGCGCCGTGCTGCTGCTGGCCGTCGTGCGCCGCACGCCGGACCGTACGTTCTAGAGCCGAAGGAGAAAGCCCGTTGACCGACACCGATACCGGCACCGACACCGATACCGGCACCGGCACCGGCACCGAGTCCGTGGGGATCCGTATCGAGGGGGTCCGCTTCGGGTATCCGGAGCGGCCCGTGCTGCGGGGGGTCGACATGACCGTCCGGCCGGGCGAGCTGACCGCTCTCGTCGGGCTCAACGGCTGCGGCAAGTCGACCCTGCTGCGGCTGGCCGCCGGGCTGCTGCGGCCGGACGAGGGGCGCGTACTGCTGGGCGGGGACGACCTGGCCCGGCTGTCCCGGCGAGCCACGGCCCGGAGGGTGGCGCTGCTGCACCAGTCCGCGCCCGCCGTGCCGGGGATGACGGTGCGTCACCTGGTGCGCCAGGGGCGGTACGCGGCCCGCGGCCCGCTGGGCATGCTGCGCGAGGGCGACGACCCCGTCGTACGCCGGGCGCTGCGGGACGTGGGCGTGGAGCAGTGGGCCGACCGCGACGTCGACGCCCTGTCGGGGGGCGAGCGGCAGCGGGTGCGGCTGGCGATGGCGCTCGCCCAGGACACCCGCGTCCTGCTGCTGGACGAGCCGACCACCTATCTGGACCTGCACCACCAGCTCGACGTGCTGCGGACGGTGGTCCGGCTGCGGGAGGAGCGCGGACTCACCGTGGTGATGGTGCTGCACGACCTCGCCCACGCGGCCCGGTTCGCCGAGCGGATCGTCGCGCTGCGGGACGGTCGGGTGGCGGCCGACGGGGCGCCGAAGGACGTGGTCACGCCGGGGCTGCTGGCGGATGTGCTGAGGGTGGCCGGCCGGGTCGGCCGGGATCCCGAGGGGGGCTGGCCGGTGTGTTACCCAGATCACCCCCTCCCAGGTATGGAATATGAAAATCATATTCACTAGGGTGTGAGTGCGGCGCTCGTTCGAACGCCGTATCCCCTTGCGAACAAGGAGAGTTCATGGACAACGAGCAGGTCTTCACGCCGATCGCCGACCCGGGCCAGCTGGCCCACGACTCGGCCTCCCACTCCAACGCCCTCGTCGAGAACCCCTTCGAGGACACCGAGGAGTAAGCGAGGGCCCAGCCGCTCTCGAACGTGGGTCCGCCCGGCGCCATCCGGGCGGGCCCACGCCCGTCCCGCCGCCCGGTCCACCGCCGGCTCCCCGCCAACCCGCCAACCCGCTCACAGGAGGACCGCCGTGTCCCGCAGCCAGCTCGCACCCGGTGTCGAGGTCGTCGCCGTACCCGGGCGGGGTCTCGCCGTCCGTACCTCCGAGGGGGAGTTCCTCGGCGTCCGGACACGGGGCGCCGACGAGGAAGCCCTGCTCCGTCTCCTCTCCGGCGCCGCCGGAGAACCGGCGGACGCCGAACAGCGCCGCCTCGTCAGGGCGTTCGAGGACGCCGGCTACCTGACGGACGGCCCGCCGCGGCCGCGGTGGCCCGCCGCCCGCCGAAACGTCCGCCTGCTGGGCGACCCGGTGCTCACCGAACCGCTCGCCGCGCAGCTGACCGCCCTGGGCGCCCGGCCGCGCACCGCCCGGGCCACCGCTCCCGGCGCGTCGCCGGGCGGCCTGGACGATCTGCTCCACGACGACCCCGCCGCCGTCGTGTGGTGCCTGGACGGACCCGTGCCCGACGGACTGTGGGACGCCGCGGACCGGCTGCCCGCGCACGGCGTCGCCTGGCTGCGCTGCCACCGGGAGGGCCGGCAGGCGTACGTCGAGCCGCTCGCCGCCGCTCCCGAGGACGTCACCTCGGCCCACGTCAGGGCCCGCCGGCTCGCCGCCACCCCCGCCCACCGGGAACTGGCCGCCTACTGGAGCGGACCCCGCGTCCGCGGCGCCCCGGCCGGGCTCACCACTCCCGCGGCCGGCCTGCTCGCGGCACTGCTCGCCGACGACCTGCTGCGGTGGGCCGCCGGCCTCCCCGAGGAGACCGGCCTCCCGGCGCGGCGCCGGCTCAGGTGCGTGGACCTGCGCACCCTGACGGTCACCGCGCATCCCGTCCTCCCCGTACCCGCGGTCGCCCCGATGCCGGGGGCCGCCCGGGAGCCGAGGACCCCCCCGGCGCAGGGGCGGGACGGATGACGCCGTCCGGTGCCACCGCCGGGGGACCGGTCACCGTCGGGGGACTGGCCACCGACGTCCGCCTCCCCGCGGGCCGCGGCCCCTTCCCGGCCGTCCTCCTGCGCACCCCCTACGACCGCCTGCGCCACCGGGCCGAGGCGAGCAGCTGGGCCCGCCGGGGATTCGCCGCCGTCGTCCAGGACGTACGCGGCCGGTTCGCCTCGCCGGGGTGCTGGCGGCCGTACGGGAACGAGGCCGCCGACGGGGCGGCGGCCGCCCGCTGGATCCGGCGGCAGCCCTGGAGCGACGGCAGACTGGTGGCGGCCGGCGCCTCCTACGCCGCCCACTGCGCACTCGTCCTCGCCCTCGACGCACCCGAGGACGCCCGGCCCGACGCGGTCCTCGCCGCCGTACCCGCCCTCGGCGCCGCCGAGACGGCGCGCGAACCCTCCGGCGTGGAGCGGCTGCTGGCCCGCGCCGGATGGTGGGCCGCCCACGGCGACCGGAGCGACTCCGACGAAGACGCCCTGGGCAGGGCCCTCGCCGCCGACCCCGGCCTGCTCGCCCATCTGCCGCTGACCGGCCTGCCTCAGCGGCTGGGCCGCGACCTGCCCTCCTGGGCGGACCTGTGGCGCCGCCGCGACCGGGGCCGCCTGGTGTCGCGGGCGGCGCACGCGGCGGTGCCCCTGCTCGCGGTGAGCGGCCTCCACGACCCCTTCGCCGAGGACACCGACGCCCTGTGGCGCGCCTGGGGCGGCCCCTCGGCGCGGCTGCTGACGGGCCCCTGGGGACACGGCCTGACCGCCGCGCCCGGCCCCGGCGCAGGCCCCGCCCACCGGGTCGACCTCGGTGAGCTGTACGCCGGCTGGGCCCGCCGCGCCCTCGCCGGCGAACTCGCCCCCGGACACCGCGGCGCACTGGCGCTGGGCGGCGCCGACCGGTGGCTGCCCGCCGGCACCGAGGGCGAGCCGCGCGCCCAGAGGCTACGACTCCTGCACGGCCGCGCCTTCACCGCCGACCCCGAACGCCCCGTCCGCTCCGACGACCTCGCCGTCCCCACGGCCGGAACGCCCGACCGGTGCCTGCTGGCCACCCCACCGCTGACCCGTCCGCTCGACGCGGTCGGCCCCGTGCGGGTGCGGCTGCGGGCCGCGGCCGACGCCCCGTCCGCCGACTGGGCCGCCCGGCTCGTCGCCCTCACCCCGGAGGGGAGGGCCGAGCCGCTGGCCACCGGTGTCGTCCGGCGCGAGGAACCACCCGGCCGGAAAGCCGAGTTCACCATCGGCCTGGGCCGGATCGCGCGCCGGCTGCGGGCGGGCACCCGGCTGCGCCTGGAGGTCGCCGGACACCACTTCCCGGCCCACGCCCGCAACCCGCACACCGGGGAGGACCCGATGACCGCCGATCGGCTGCTCGCCTCCCGCCGGGAGATCGACCCCGGCGGTGTGGCGCTGGTGCTGCACGTACTGCCCTCC
>NZ_JAKMAY010000269.1:0-7897 GCF_022015835.1 Streptomyces sp. ICN903
CGGCGGCCCCGGCGGCCCCGGTGGCCGTGCGCGGCCGGCCGCGTCCGCGCGTGCCCTCGGCGGGCTCCCCTCGGCCCCACCGCTCAGGCCGCCCGGCCGGCGGCCTGCGTCCCGGCGGACGGCTCCCCGGCGCGCCGGTCGCGCAGCAGCTTCCGCCGCCTGGCGGCGCCTCCCGGCACGCGGTGCAGGCCGAACGAACCGGGCTTGCGCGCCTCCTTGGTCAGATGCCCGGTCATACCCTCGCAGGCCAGCTCCTTGAGCCTGGCGCCCGGCCCGCCGCCGACGTACAGCCGCACCGCGACGTCGGAACGGTTGGCGAGCTGGTAGACCCCCGCGCCCCGGCCCAGGCTGAGGCACTGGGCGTAGAGCGACTGGCGCAGCTCCTCCGGCCGCTCGCCCGCGAGCCGGCTGAGCACGGTGTCGGCGGCCCGCGCGCCCAGCGGCATCGCGTTCAGGCAGCTCATCCGGAGCGGCAGGCCGGAGGGCGCCGCCGAGTCCCCGGCCGCGACGATGCGCGCGTCGTCCACGCTCGTCAGCGTCTCGTCCGTGAGCAGGCGGCCCACCGCGTCGGTGCTCAGCCCGCTGCGCACGGCCAGGTCCGGCACGCCGAAGCCGGCGGTCCAGACGGTGATCTCGCCGGGCAGCTCGCGGCCGTCGGCGAGCCGCACGGTGTCGCCGGTCACCGCCACCACCTTCGTGCCGGGGCCGTCGAGGACCGTCGCGCCGAGCCCGGCCAGCCGCCCCGCGACCGAGCGCCGGGCCCGGGGGTGCAGGTACGGGCCGAGCACGCCGCCGCAGACCAGGGTCACCCGGCGGCCCTGCTCGGCCAGCTCGGCGGCGGTCTCGATACCGGTGGCCCCGGCGCCGACCACCGTCACCGGGGCCGTCGCGGGAGCGGCGGCGACGACCGGGCGCAGCCGCCGCGCCTCCTCCAGGGTGGCGATCGGGTGGGCGGACTCGGCCGCCCCCGGCACGTCCGGCTCGGCGCTGCCGCTGCCCACGGCGTAGACCAGGTAGTCGTAGCCGAGCGTGCCGCCGTCGGCCAGCGCCACGCCGCGCCCTTCCGCGTCGATCCGGGCCGCGGAGCCGACCACCAGCCGGACGCCCTCGGCCAGGACGTCCCGGTAGGCGACGACCGCGTCGTCGGAACCGCCCACCAGCTGGTGCAGGCGGACCCGGTGGACGAAGTCCGGGCGCGGGTTGACCAGCGTCACCGTCACGTCGTCGCGCCGCGTCAGCCGGTTCGCGGCCATCACGCCCGCGTATCCGCCGCCGATCACGACCACGTTCGTGCTCCCCGTCATGGTGCCTCCTCCGTTTTCGGGTGTCCGGCCTCAAGACACCGCTCGGGCGGCCGCTGTGACAGGTTGTGAGGCAGGTCACTCAGGCGGGGCCCGATCCGGCGGTGCCCGGCCGCGACCGCACCGGCGCGCCGCCCTCCGCCGGAGCCCGACACGGAAAGCGCGGCGGCCCGGGGCATCGCCCCGGGCCGCCGCGTCACAGGCCGTGTCAGGCTCCGGCGACCTCCACCGCCGCCAGGTTCTTCTTGCCGCGCCGCAGCACCAGCCAGCGCCCGTGCAGCAGCTGGTCGGCCGTGGCGACCTCGTCCTCGGCGGTCACCTTCACGTTGTTCACGTAGGCGCCGCCCTCCTTCACGGTGCGGCGGGCGGCCGACTTGCTCGCCACCAGGCCGACCTGTGCGAACAGGTCGGTGATCTGGCCGAGTTCGCTCACCCTGGCGTTCGGGAGCTCGGAGACCGCGGCGGCCAGCGTCGCCTCGTCCAGCCCGGCGAGATCGCCCTGCCCGAACAGCGCCTTCGACGCGGCGACCACGGCCGCGCACTGGTCGGCGCCGTGCACCAGCGTGGTCAGCTCCTCGGCCAGGGCGCGCTGCGCGGCACGGGCCTGCGGCCGCTCCTCGGTCATCCTCTCCAGCTCCTCCAGCTCCTCGCGGGAGCGGAAGGAGAGGATGCGCATGTACCGCGAGATGTCCCGGTCGTCGGTGTTCAGCCAGAACTGGTAGAACGCGTACGGAGTGGTCATCTCCGGGTCCAGCCAGAGCGTGCCGGTCTCCGTCTTGCCGAACTTGGTGCCGTCCGCCTTCGTCATCAGCGGTGTCGCCAGCGCGTGCACCTCGGCGTGCGGCTCCAGGCGGTGGATCAGGTCCAGGCCGGCCGTGAGGTTGCCCCACTGGTCGCTGCCGCCGGTCTGCAGGGTGCAGCCGTAGCGCCGGTACAGCTCCAGGAAGTCCAGGGCCTGCAGCAGCTGGTAGCTGAACTCCGTGTACGAGATGCCCTGGTCGGAGGCGAGGCGCTGGGCGACCGACTCCTTGGTGAGCATCTTGTTCACCCGGAAGTGCTTGCCGACGTCCCGCAGGAACCCGATCACGGACAGGCCCGAGATCCAGTCCATGTTGTTGACCATGACCGCCGCGTTGTCGCCCTCGAAGGAGAGGTACGGCTCGATCTGCGCGCGCAGCCGGGCCACCCACCCGGCGATGGTCTCGGAGTCGTTCAGGGTGCGCTCGGCGGTCGGCCGGGGATCGCCGATGTGGCCGGTCGCGCCGCCCACGAGCGCCAGCGGCCGGTGCCCGGCCTGCTGGAGCCGGCGGACGGTGAGCACCTGCACCAGGTGCCCGACGTGCAGGCTGGGCGCGGTCGGGTCGAAGCCGCAATAGAACGTGACGGGGCCGTTCGCCAGAGCCTTGCGCAATGCGTCCTCGTCGGTGGACTGGGCGATCAGCCCGCGCCACCTGAACTCGTCGACGATGGCCGTCACGGTCCTGTGTCTCCTTGGGTTGTGTTCCGGTCTGGCGGCCAGTGTAGTGCGCCGGGCGTTTCCCGCCGTTTCCGCCTGTGGACGGCCGCCCCGCCCGGCCATCCGGGGACGTCGGCGCGGTGGACGGCGGTTCGGCGTCCGGTTCCCCGAACGTGCCCGCGCGGCCGGGCCGGGCCTGGCAGGCTGTGACCGGTGAGGGGTGATCGGTGGGGGCCGCCGGGAGCGGCGGACGCCCGGATCGCCTGCCGGGCCGTACGCCGCCACCGTGCGGGGAAGCGGACGAGCGCCCCCGCACGGCGCACAGCCCTTTCCGCGACGCCGGGCCCCGGCCCGGGAGCGCCCCGCACGTCTTCGCCACCGTCCCTCCGGTACCGGACACCCCAGGGAGCCGCCACGCCATGAGCGCACCGTCACCTCATACGCCCGAGGCCCCACTCTGGCCGCACTGCGCACACGGCGCGGATCCCGCCACCGACCCCGTCGGCTGCCCCGGCGTCCACGTCCCCGGCCACACCGCGTGCCTCGCCCACCTGGCCGACGCCGACCGCGACGCCTACCTGGCCGGCCTGACCCCCGGCGCCGACATCGACCACCGCGGCACCTCCTTCACCGGGCCCCTTCTCAACGCCCTCCTCGACGCCTTCCGCGATCCCGCCACCGGGCACCCCCGGCTCGGCCAGGCCCGATTCGACTCGGCGATCTTCCAGGGCGACACCTGGTGGTTCGGGTCGGCGGTCTTCCAGAGCGGTGCCTGGTTCGAGTCGGCGACCTTCGGGGGCGATGTCTTGTTCGAGTCGGTGGCCTTCGAGGGGGATGTCTGGTTCGGGTCGGCGACCTTCCAGGGTGTCGCTTTGTTCGAGTCGGCGACCTTCGGGGGCGGCGCCGGGTTCGGGTCGGCGATCTTTCAGAGAGACGCCTGGTTCGAGTCGGCGACCTTCCGGGGCCCTGCCTGGTTCGGGTCGGCGACCTTCCGAAGCGTCGCCTTGTTCAATCTGGTGATCTTCCAAAGTGACGCCGGGTTCAAGTCGGCGACCTTCGAGAGCGGTGCCTGGTTCGGGTCGGCGACCTTCGGGGGTGGTGTCGGGTTCGAGTCGGTGACCTTCCGGGGCGGTGTCGAGTTCGAGTCGGTGACCTTCCAGGGCGGTGTCGGGTTCGAGTCGGCGATCTTTCAGGGCGCTGCCATGTTCCGATCTGCGACCTTCGGGGGCGGCGCCGGGTTCGGGTCGGTCACCTTCCAGGGCGATACCTGGTTTGAGTTGGCGACCTTCTTGGGGGACATCGGGCTCGAGTCGGCGGTTTTCGAGCGCTGGGTCAGCCTCGGGCCGTTCGTGTGCGCCGGGCGGGTGTGGTTGTCCGGGGCGGTGTTCAACGGCCCGGCGAACCTCTCGTTCGCGGCGCGCCGCCTGGAGTGCCGGCGAACCCGCTGGCTGTCGACGGCCGAGCTGCGTCTGCGCTACGCCACGGTGGACTTCGCCCACGCGGTCTTCGAGTACCCCCTCACGATCGCCGGTGAGCCCGACCCCTTCATGCTCACCGGCGGACGGACGATGGAGGAGCAGGCCCTCGCCCACGCGCCCGACGCCGCAGTGCGAATAGCAACGCTGCGCGGGGTGGACGCGGCCCACCTGGTCCTCGCCGATGTCGACCTGTCACGGTGCCTGTTCACCGGCACCGTGCACCTGGACCAACTGCGGCTGGAGGGCGCCTGCGCCTTCGACGCCGTCCCGCCCGGCACGCACCGGCGGCGCGGGCGCCCGGTGCGATTCACCGGGCGCCGTACCCTCGCCGAGGAACACCACTGGCGCGCGAAGCAGCCGGACGCCGTCCGGGGCTGGAACGTGGCGGTGCTCGGCGCCGGACACGCCGGGCCGGCGCAGCTGGCACCGGTGTACCGGGCGCTGCGCAAGGCGTTCGAGGACGGCAAGAACGAACCCGGAGCGGCGGACTTCTACTACGGCGAGATGGAGATGCGCCGCCACGACCGCACCGGTACCTCCCGCGCCGAGCGCGGACTGCTGCACGCCTACTGGATGCTCTCCGGCTACGGCCTGCGCGCCGTGCGGGCCCTGGGCTGGCTCGCGGCCGCCATGCTCGTCACCGTCGTTCTGCTGATGGGTTTCGGGCTTCCGGAGGAGGACCCGAAGCAGGAGGCGGCCGGCACCGTGCCGCCCGGCGGAGGCCGGGTCACCTTCGAGATCGAGAAGGGTGACCCGCGGAACCCCACAGGGGACAGGTTCATCGGCGAGCGCTTCGAGAAGGCGCTGAACGTCACGCTCAACTCGGTGGTGTTCCGCTCCAGCGGGCAGGATCTGACCACCGCCGGCACCTACATCGAGATGGCCTCCCGCTTCGTGGAGCCCACCCTCCTGGCCCTCGCCGTCCTCGCCATCCGGGGACGCGTCAAACGTTGACCGGCCACCGCTCGGGGTCCCCGAGGCCGCAAGCGCATCACGCCTCGGCGGCCGGGGTGGTGAGGACCGCGCGGACGGTCTTGCCGCCGGGCGGGTGGGGGGCGGTCTCCCAGTGGTCGGCGAGGGCGGTGACGAGGGTGAGGCCGTGCCCGCCGGTGCGGAGCGGCTCGGCCTCGGTGTCCGGCCCGTCATCCGGTCCGGCGTCTGGGGCGGGGACGCGCGGCTTGGACTCCCCGCGGGCGTCGGTCACTTCGACGGTCAGGCGGCCGGCCGTCCGGTCGTAGGTGAGTGACAGGCGGAAGCAGCGGCCGGGCACGTGCCCGTGGAGGACGGCGTTGGCGGCCAGTTCCGCGACGACGAGTTCGGCGCGCTCGGCGAGGCCCTGCGGCACCTCCCAGGAGAGCATCTCGGTCACGGTCAGGAGCCGGGCCAGCCGGGCTCCGCGCCGCGTGGACGACAGCAGTTGTGTGAAGGCGGCGAGGGCCGGTCCGGCCTGCGGTGTCGCTCGGTTCATGCGGGCCAGGGTGGGGGTCGCGCGGGGGCGCGAACGAGTGCGCAGCCGTGTACGCGGAGTCCGTGTACGGGCACTTCGGGTGGACGGTACGGAAGTGCTCCGTCACGCCGGCCGGTGACCGCGAGCGCCGGCGGGGCCCGTCCGCCCGGCAGGCCCCGCTGCCCGTCCTCAGCAGGTTATGCGGCGCTCGGCGCTCTCGTAGGAGGCGAGGTTGTAGTCGACGCCCACGACCGTCTTGTAGGTGTAGGTGCCGGAACCCGTGCAGTTCCACCACGCCATGCTGGAGCCGCTCTCCAGCGGGGTCCAGTCCAGCTCCTCCCAGCCGTACCAGCGGTGGCGCAGCAGGGAGACCGTGGCGTCCGAGCAGCCGCTGCTGGTCTTGCTGGCGGTGCCGATGACCTCACTGATGCCCTTGTAGGGGGTGGAGATGTTGTAGCAGCTCCGGTCCCAGTCCGCGGCGGCGGCCGGTGTGGCCGGCATCAGCAGCGTGGCCGAGGCGGCCAGAGCGACGGCGAAGCACGACTTACCGGCGAGCCCGAGAGTGCGCATGACAAAAACTCCTGTCTGTGGAGACGTGTGGGATGCGGGACCCAAGAACACTTTCACGCGGCCTGATCTAGATCAACTCATATCTTCGCACCGCCAAAACCCTTCATCAGCAGGGGACTTGGCGTCGAACGCACCCACCGCCCGAAGTGGTGTGGCGCGGGGCGGGCGCGGCTTGGACGGGGCCCGTGGCGCGGGCGGCCGGGCACCGAGGTCCGCGCGGACGGGAGGCGAGGAAGGCCGGGAACCGGCCGGACACGTCCGGTCCGCAGGGGCGGGCAGTCAGGCACGTGAGGTCTTGGTGGGAATCCTCGCCCATGAGACGGTGATCCGCGTCCCCGCCCGCAACGGACCACCGGAAGGCGGGGGCGGCGGTGCCGATGCCCCGGCCGCGCGCCCGGGCCGCGGCTGCGCACCGACGTTCCGGTACAGGGTGCGCCCCGCGCTGGTCCGGCGCCAGGCGACGATCCCGAGCGCGCCGCCGTTGAACATGCCGGTGTCTCAGAAGATTTGAATAGACGTGATGTTCGGCGGCCGGTTGGGGTAGGTCACGATGTTCCAGCGACTGATCCTGATGGTGGCGCCGTTGGCGTCGTTCATCTGGATGTCGTTGTTCCCAGTGGAGATCTTGTCCACCCAGGCGCCGGCTCCGAGTCTCATGGTTCCCGCGTTGGCGGCGCAGAATTCGAAGGGCCCGGAAGGGCCGACAATGAGCGGACGGTCATAATGGCCCCATACATGCAGCAAGTCACCAGTGGTGCAAGGTGTCTGGTTCATGGCGTACGCGGCATTCATCGGAGTTGTAACGCTGAAGCCTGCGGCCAGTAACGCCACAGCGAACAGGCTCCGGGCGGTCTTCCTGATGGTGGGCACGATGCGATATCTCCTTGAGGATTGGGGCCACGCTGCGTGAGCCGGGTTGCTTCCGAACGATGAGGAAACTGCCAGGTCGGGCGTGACAGTCGGCCCTTTTGCGTTTCAACCCTGGTGCGGCGCTGTGTCGGCCAGGAACGGCGCGCGGGGTTTGGTGCCTTCCTGTTGCACGGCCGGTTCTGCCGCGGCTGCTGCGCCTACGGCCAACTGCACGCCGTCGGCGAGTGAGTTGGCTGCCGAAGGCAGGTCCCCGTCGATGGTAAGCACAGATGCCGAGCTCTTTCCGTGCGCCAGTAGAACAGGAGGTGACACCGCTACGTCACGGTGTCACCTCCTGTTCTGCTTGGGCGCATGAAACAGGCCCAGTTGCCGCGTGGTCGAGGGCCTTCACGGCGAACGCCTCAGGCGGCGTGTTGCCCAAGAGCACTTCGCTGAGCCACAACCGGCTGCCCCGTGCCCGTGCCGCCGCGCTCCTGTCCGCGTACGCAGGTGAGCGCGTATCTCTGTGCACTGCCGTCATGCCCGACGACGACGGGGTCCTACGGGCTCGTTGGCGAACCGAGCCGACGCCGGGCGACCGTGACTAGACACTTCGCCGACCCCAGGGGTGAACGCTTCGGCCGCCCCGTCCCGGACCGGTGGCCGACCGGCCGTCGAGTGGCTTTTGGCCGTGAGATCCGGCCACGCAAGCCGATACCCCGCGCCAGGGATACGCCTCGTTGTCGGCGAGGGGCGGTCCGGGGTGCGGTGTTGCCCGGGGCGTGCGGGGCGAGGT
>NZ_JAKMAY010000027.1:0-31918 GCF_022015835.1 Streptomyces sp. ICN903
GCCCCACGACCCCGCCGGCTAGCCGCCCCCACCGGCTCACCGGCGGGGGCGGTCGGCCGCCGCTCCCGGTTCCGAATCCGCCCGCCAACCGTTGGAGTCATCATGCGTCCTCTCATCACCCGCCCCGCACGGAAACGGCACGTCGCGTTGGCGGAGGAGCTCGCGGCGACCTTCCGCGAGCGGGCCGCGGAGTACGACCGGAAGGCCGCGTTCCCGTACCGCAACATCGACGACCTGCGGAACGCCGGCTATCTCAGGCTGACCGTCCCGCGGGAACTCGGCGGGCTCGGCGGCGACCTCGGCGACATGGCGGCGGCCCAGGAACGACTGGCCGCCGGCTGCGCCTCCACGGCCCTCACCGTGAACATGCACCTGTCGATGGCGGGCCAGCTGGCCCGGGCCTGGCGTACCACGGGCGACGAGCGCGCTCGGCGGATGCTCGCCGACATCGCCGACGGAAACGTCGTCCTCATGGGCGCCACCGCCGAGCCCGGTCACGCCCTTGTCCGCAGCACCGGCGCCAAGGCCCGCAAGGTGGACGGCGGTTACCTGGTCACCGGGGACAAGACCTTCGGCACCGGCTCGGCCGTCATGACCCACATGACGTCGATGGCGGAGTACCGCGACCACCCCGACGGCCCGCACGTCCTGGTGTTCCGCATCCCCGCCGACAGCCCCGGAATCCGCGTCCTGGACGGCACCTGGAACACCTCCGCCCTGAGGGCCACCCGCAGTGAGAGCATAGAACTGCGCGACGTCATGGTGCCCGAGGAGAACGTCATCACCAGCTTCCCCGTCGGCACGCTGGACGGCTCGCTGCTCCAGACCGTGTGGGGATGGGCCATGCCCACCTTCGCCGCGGTCTACCTCGGCGTCGCCGTGGGGGCGTACGAGCAGTGCGTGCGGGACGTCCTGAGCCGCGGCTGGGAGGAACGGCCGTACGTCAGGACCACGCTCGCCGAGTGCGAGGCACTCATCGAGACGTCCCGCGCGCTCATCGACCGGACCACCGGCGAGGTCATGGGCAACGCCCTGTGGAACGAGCTGGGCATCCAGCAGGGCATGTCCCGGGTCGTGCTGGCCAAGACCGTCGGCACCAACAACGCCGTGGCGGTCGTCGACCACGTGATCAGGCTCATCGGCACGCCGGCCCTGCGCCCCGGCTCGGTCTACGAGCGCGCTCACCGCGACGTACGCGCCGGGACCATGCACCCCTACAGCAACTCCGACGCCTGTGACCTGGTCGCCGCGACGGCGCTGGGCGCCGAGGTCGCCCCGGTGACACCGCCCCGCCTGGCCCGGCTGGCCGAACCCACCCCCTGACCGCACCCCAGACGGAGGGACGACAGCAGTGGACCGAGAACACGCTCTGCGGCTCATGGACCATTTCCTCGCGGCCTACAACGAAGGAGACCCCCGGCATCTGGACCACTGCCTGCACCCCGACTACCGACACCCCAACCCGGCGGTGGAGCGCGGCATCGAGGGCATGCGCGCGGCCGTACGCCGCTGGTCGGCCGCGGTGGAGGACCTCCGGCTGACCCTGGACGACCTGATCGTCGAGGGGGACAAGGTCGTCGCCCGGATGACCTTCAGCGGCCGGCAGGTCGGCACCGTCATGGGCATCCCGCCGTCCGGTCGGCGGTTCTCCGTCGGCCTCATCGACATCTTCCTGGTCGAGGAGGGCCTGCTCGCCCAGCACTGGGACCAGATGGACCTGCTCGGACTGCACCGACAGCTCGGTGCACTTCCGGCGTGACGCGCGGAGGCGAGAACAGATGTGTGGCATCACCGGCTGGGTCGCCTACGAACAGGACCCCACCGCACACCGTTCCACCGTGGAGGCGATGACCGCGACCATGGTCTGCCGCGGCCCCGACGCCGGAGGTGTCTTCCACGACCGTCATGTGGCCCTCGGGCACCGTCGGCTCGCCGTGATCGACCCTGCCGGCGGCACGCAGCCCATGACCGCCGGGGAGGACGGGCGGATCACGGCCGCCCTCTCCTACAGCGGCGAGATCTACGGCTTCGCCCGGCTGCGCGAACAACTGCGCTCCGCCGGCCACCGCTTCCGCACCCTCAGCGACACCGAGGTCGTCCTGCGCGCCTATCTGGAGTGGGGCGACGCCTTCGTCCACCGCCTCAACGGCATGTTCGCCCTCGCCCTGTGGGACGTACGCCGCCAGGAGTTGCTCCTGGTACGCGACCGGCTGGGGGTCAAGCCGCTCTACTACTACCCGACCGTGGACGGCGTGCTCTTCGGCTCCGAACCAAAGGCGATCCTCGCCCACCCCCAGGCGCGGGCCCGGCTGGGTTCCGACGGCCTGCGCGAGCTGATGACCTGGGCCAACACCCCCGGACACGCGATCTTCGACGGCATGTTCCAGGTCCGCCCCGGCCATGTCGTGCGCGTCTCCCGCGGAAAGCTCACCGAGACGCCCTACTGGCGGCTCGAGGCCCGACCGCACGAGGACGACTTCGACACCACCGTCGACCGGGTGCGGGAGCTGCTCCGGGCGGCGGTCGCCGGCCAGACCGTCGCGGACGTCCCGCTGTGCTCGCTGCTGTCGGGCGGGCTGGACTCCAGCTCGGTGGCGGCGTTCGCCGCGCAGGCCCTGCGGGCGCGGGGCGAACCGCCCCTGCACTGCTTCTCGGTCGCCTTCGCCGGGCCGGGCTCCGGCCCTGGTGACGACGCCGCCCACGCGGCGAAACTGGCCGACCACGTGGGCGCCGCACACGAGTCGATCACGCTCGACGCGACGCTGCTGTCCGACCCCGCGGCGCGGGCCGCCGTCCTGCGCGCCCGCGACCTGCCGCAGGGCCTCGCCGACATGGACACGTCCCTGTACCTGCTGTTCAAGGCGATCAGGCAGCGGTCCACGGTCGCGTTGTCCGGCGAGGGCGCCGACGAACTGTTCGGCGGCTACCCCTGGTTCCACGACGAGAACGCCACACGCGCGCGGACCTTCCCCTGGATGCACACGGGCGACGCGGGCGCCCCGCGGGGCCCGTCCTTCCTCGACCCCGCGCTGCCGGAGCGGCTGAAGTTCGAGGAGTACCGCGCCGACCGCTACTCCGAGGCGCTGGCCGACGTTCCCGTCCTGCCCGGGGAGGGGGAGGACGAGCGGCGCATGCGCACCGTCGGCCACCTCTTCCTCACCCGGTTCCTGCCGATGCTCCTGGACCGCAAGGACCGGATGAGCATGGCCGTGGGTCTGGAGGTGCGGGTGCCGTTCCTCGACCAGGACCTGGTGGAGTACGTGTTCAACGTGCCGTGGTCGATGAAGGCCTTCGACGGACGTGAGAAGAGCCTGCTGCGCGCCGCCGTGGCAGCGGACCTCCCCCAATCCGTGCTGACCCGGCGGAAGGAGCCGTACCCGGCGATCGCCGACCCGGACTACGACCAGATGCTCAAGAGCCGGTTGGCCGAGCTGATGGCGGACACCGCGGCGCCGGTGCGCGCCCTGATGGACGAACGCAGCGCCGCCGAGGCACACGCCGCGGTGCGGCGGGCCGCACCCGGGGAACTGCGGTTCCTGCGGATGGGGTTCGAGTCCCTGATCAGGATCGACGACTGGATGCGCGACTACCGGGTGGAACTCGTGGAGTGAGCCCGCCGCGGACCGAAGACCGGAAAACCGAGACGCAGAAGAAGACGAACGGGAGCGAGTGATGACCGAAGAGACCGGACGGCGGTTCGCCGGTGTCCGTCACCCAATCCACACGCACAGCTGGCCCCACCCCTCTCCCCGCTATCTCGCCGTCTTCGTCCACGGCTACGCCGATCACGCGGGTCGCTACGCGCACCTGGCCCAGGCCCTGAATCGGCACGGCGCAACCGTCCACGCCCCGGACCACATGGGCAGCGGCCGGTCGGGGGGGCCGCGCGCACTGGTGGACGACTACGACGAACTCGTCGACGACGTCCACACGGTCGTGGCGCACGCCCGCGCCGGGCATCCCGACCTTCCCGTGGTCCTGATCGGGCACTCCATCGGCGGCATGATCGCCGCGCGCTACGCCCAACGCCATCCCGACGACCTGGCGGCCCTCGTCCTGGTCGCCCCGGTGCTCGGCTCCTGGCATACCGCCACCGCGCTGCTCGCCTTCGACGAGATTCCCGAGATGCCCATCGACGTCGGCGCGGTGATGTCCCGCGATCCCGCCGAGGCTGCCCGCTACAACGACGACCCACTGGTCTGGCACGGCACCTTCGTCCGCACCACCTTGGAGGCGGTCGTCACCTGCCTCGATCGCCTCAACGAGGGGAACGGCCTCGCCTTCCTGCCCACGCTCTGGCTCCACGGCGACGCCGACCCGCTGGCCCGGATCGACGAGACCAGGGACGGCCTGGAGAAGATCCGCGGTTTCCACCTCACCGAGCGGATCTACCCGGGGGCCCTCCACGGCCTCTACCACGACCTGGACCGGGACCGCGCGCTGGCGGACACCGCGGCCTTCATCGACAACGTCCTCGGAGACACGGCATGACGGACGCCACCGGGCCCGCGACGGCCGGCCGCGAGCACCGGCTCTCCTTGAACGAACTGCCGGAAGCCCCGATCGCCGACCTGACCCGGGCGCTGCGGCCCTCGCTCGACGAACCGCACCGCTACCCCGATCCCCACGCCCGCGAACTGACCGAAGCCGTGGCACGCACCTACGCCGTCCCGCCCACCGACGTGCTGGTGGGCCCGGGTTCGGCGACGCTGCTCCAACACGTCGTGCAGTGGGCGGCACCGGGCCGCGGCGAGGTGCTGTACGCGCGGCCGTCCTTCGACGCCTACCGCCTGATCGTGCGCTCCGCCGGCGCCCGTCCGGTCGAGGTCCCACTGCGGGACCACCGGCACGACCTGCCGCGAATGCTGGAGAACATCACCGCCGACACCCGCGTCCTGATCGTGTGCAACCCCAACAATCCGACCGGTACCGTGGTCAACGCCGCCGACCTGACCGCGTTCCTGCGTGCGGTCCCGGAGCGGGTGGTCGTCGTCCTCGACGAGGCGTACCACGAATTCGCGGACGCCGAGTCGACCGCCGACGGGCGCGAGTTGTACCGCGACCGGCCGAACCTGGTGGTCCTGCGATCCTTCTCCAAGGCCTACGGTCTGGCGGGCCTGCGCGTCGGCTACGCCCTCGCCCACCCCGACACGGCACACACCCTGCGCGACCGGCTGCTGCCCTTCTCGGTGAGCACGGTCGCCCAGGCCGCCGCCCTCACCGCGCTCGCTCGCAGGACCGACGTCCTGCGGTACGCGGCCCACGTCGTCGCCGAACGCGAGCGTCTGGCCGAACGCCTCGCGCTCCAGGGCTGGCCCGTCGTGCCCTCGGCGGCGAACTTCCTGTGGCTGCCCCTCGGCTCCGCCTCCGAGGCCTTCGCCGCGGAAGCCGCCCGCCAGGGCATCCTCGTACGGGCCGTACACGGCGAGGGGGTCCGCGTGACAGTGGGCACGGAAACGGCGAACGACGCGCTGCTTCGCCTCACCGCCCGCCGGTCTCCCGCCGAACCCGCCCACGACGCGCTCCCCCGGCCCGGTCACCGCCTCGGCCCCGCGAAGGCGTAGGCGGCGGTGCCGACGACCGTGAGGATCAGGGCCGTCCAGGTGCCCGCCGCCGTGCCGGGCGGCAGCAGCATCCAGGCCGCCACCTGCGTCGGCACACTCGTCGGGGGCGGGGCGAGGAACGAGAACGACAGCCAGGCGAACGGCGGCGTCCATGCGTACCGGCCGTCCGAGAGCGCCGCGCCCAGGGCGGCCAGCCCCATCAGGCCCGCGCTGTCCCGGACGACGAACGCGGTGGTGGCCAGGTCCTCGCCCATCATCCGCACCGCCGGCAGCGCCGCGCCGACGATCGCGCCGGCGAGCAGCACGTGCGCCGCTCTGCGGGGCCCCCACCGGATCGCGGCCGCCCGGTCCAGCGCGAGGTCCTGCCCGCTGAGCCCGACCGAGGCCGCCATCGCCCCCGCGGTGAGAACGAGCACGGGCAGCCGCGGATCGACGGGCCCCCCGTCCCCGTTGCCGGCGATCACCCATGCCGCCACCGCGCTGATCACCACCGCGGCGAGCGACGCGGGCACCTGCCGCGAGCGCGCGTACAGCATCGCCCATCTCACCGGGACGCACCGCCGGTCAGGGCTTCGAGCACGTCTCCCTCGCAGGAGAGCGCGGCGGCGCGCATCGCGTTGATCCGCGAGAGCTGTTCGGCCCGCGGCAGCGCCCTGAGGTCCTTCCAGACCTCGCGGGCCTCGGTGTCGATCTCCTGGCGTAGGTCGGCCGGCCCGGTGCCGGGCGGTGACTTGAGGTCCCCCAGGACCCAGCCCGCCGCGACGCTCCGCGCGATGTCCTCTCCCCCGAAGCTGCTCCAGCCGGCGGGTGTGCAGCCCGGCACCATGCCACGGGCGATCAGGGCCCAGGTCAACTCCTCGCCCTCGGCCGCGCCGATGAGGTCGTCGTCGAAGTCGACGAGCACGGTCGTACGGGACCACCGCGGCATGGCACCGTCCGGCAGTACGGCGGTGTTCTCCCGGACCGAGACCGGGGCCCGGCCGCCCAGGGCGGCGCGCAGCAGGCCCAGGGCCTCTCCTGCGGGGTCCGCGAGATCGGCGAGCCGCGGCTCGTGCGCCTTGGTCACGCACACCGGGCCGTCGCACACCGGTTCCGCGGCGGCCGTGTCGACGACGTACATCCGGCGCGGGTCGGAGGGGAGGACGAGCAGGGCGGTCACGGCGCCCGCCAGGACGGGTGTCAGGGCCAGCAGCCGGGCGCGCGCGGTCGCGGCGGCCAGCAGCGCGAAGCCGGTCGCGGCCATGCCGAGCAGCCAGATCGTCTGCCCGGCGTGCACGGGGGCGGAGAGGGTGACGAGCACGTGGTGCACCTCCTGCACCGCAGGCGACAGCAGCGAGACGCGGTTCGGCTCCGTGCTCGGGTACCCCTCCTGTGTGACCGTCTCCGTCCGGCCCGGCGACATCTGCAGGAGCGCTGTGAACACGAAGGCGCCCATGGCCAGCGCGGGCGGGGTGAGCACGGACGGCAGGACCCGCCCGGCCCCCATGCCCAACACGGCTCCCGCGACGAGGGAGAGCGCCCCCACCAGCGAGATGGGCAGCCATCCGAGGTGCGTGTACGTGGCGCCCGCGAGCACCTGGGCCGCGCCCACGAGGACGAGGAGCGCGAAGGCCGAGACCAGCGTGGTCGCCGTGATGCCCGCCAGCGCGGCCGCGCGGTGCCGGGCGGGCCGCGGTGTGCTCTTCAGCAGTTCGGACATCTTCGAGCGGTGGTCGCGCAGGCCCTGCAGCGCCCCGAACCCCACAGCGAGCGGCCACAGGTAGAACAGCAGGGCGCGGGTCCACAGGGCCATGGACGTCCACTGGGCCGTCCACGCCGTGGTGCCCCTCCACCATGCGGCGTCCACCAGGTACAGGAACGCCAGCGCCGTCGTCAGGACCACGGCACCGGCCCACGGGGCGAGGGAGCGCCTCAGCTCGATGCGCAGGACGCGGATGTTCACCAGGCGCCCCTTCCCCGGTCGCGGCCCTGCAGCAGCGCCGAGTAGCCGCGTTCCAGGGGGTTGTCGCCCACGTGCCCGGGGTCGCCCGCCGCGGCCAGTTCGTCCGGGGTTCCCTGGAAGACCAGCCGGCCCTCGGCGAAGAGCACCACGTCGGTGCAGGCGGCGGCGACGTCTTCCACCAGGTGGGTCGAGACGACCACGCAGGTGTCCGTACCCAACTCCTGCAGCAGTTTGCGGAAACGCAGTCGCTGGGTCGGGTCCAGGCCGACCGTCGGCTCGTCCAGCAACAGGATCGACGGATCGTTGACGATGGCCTGGGCGATGCCGACCCTGCGCACCATGCCGCCCGACAGGGCCTTCATCCGCTCGTCGGCGCGGTCCGCAAGGCCCACCCGCTCCACGGCACGCTGCACCGCCTCGGGGATCTCCGCCTTCGGCACCTCCTTCAACCACGCCATGTACTCGACGAACTCCCGCACCGTGAAGCGCTTGTAGTAGCCGAACTCCTGCGGCAGGTAGCCGATCCGGCGGCGCAGCGCCCGGTGCTCACCCATGCCGCTCACGGACTCGCCGAGCAGTTCCAAAGTGCCCTCGGCGGGGCGCAGGACGGTGGCCATTGCCCGGATGAGGGTGGTCTTGCCCGCTCCGTTGGGGCCGAGGAGTCCGTGCACGCCGGTGCCCAGTGACAGGTCGAGGCCGTCGACGGCCATCCGCTTCCTGCCGGCCCTGACCCGCAGCCCGGTGGCCCGGACCTCCCAGGCGTAGGACTTCGGCGCGATGTCGGACGCGCTCACCGCGGATGTCATGTGGTGTTCCTTTCCGGTGCTCAACGATGGGCTCCCAGCACGGAGTACGCGCCCCTGCGGGCGATCACGACACCGGTGGCGAGGGCGAGAACCAGCCCCCACACGGGCAGGCCTCCCGTCTGCAGGGCGAAGACCGTACGACTGGTGGCCAGGGTCGGCGCCACGACCACGGCGGCCCACACGGCGGCCAGCCAAGCGGCGGCGCGGGTCACACCGGCGGCACCGCCGAGCGCCAGCGTCGCCGCTGTGAGGGCCAGGCAGGGCAGCAGCCACTGCGCCACCATCACTCCCGTCGCCCACCCGCCCACCAGCAGTGCGGGGACGACCACGCCGAGCACGGACGCGGTGCGCCGCAACACCAGGTAGAGCCCGGCCCTGGGCACCGAGGCCGTCAGTTCGTAGGCCGGGTCCAGACCCCGCGACCAGGACGCCGCCACGCCGAGCACGGGCAGGACCGGCGCGAACAGCAGCACCAGCGGCACCCCGCCAAAACCGGTGCCGGCCAGGTCGAGCAGCAGGGCCAGCAATGTCACGCCCGCGACCATGGCCGACCAGGGCACCATCGTGGGCGTCAGCCACCGCGACAGCCGCGCCGGCCAGTGCCGTCCGCGCGGCATCGTGGCGGTGACCGCCAGCCGGGGCTCGAGACCGGACCACACGGTGTCGACCAGCCCCGCCACGGCGGGCACTCCGGCACCGACAACGGCGGACAGCCGGTCACGGCACACCCGGCACACCTCCAGATGGGCCTCCACGGCCCACACCTCGTCGGCGACGAGATCCGTGCCGCCGCGCGCGTAACTCTCGACGGCCCGCATCGACGCATGCTCTCCGGTCACGTCAGCGCCCTCCGCATCGCGATCCGGGCCCGGCGGGCACGGGTCTTGACCGTGCCCTCGGGCAGTCCGAGCAGAACCGCGGTCTCCCGGACGGACAGCCCGTCGAGCACCATGGCCTGCAGTACCTGTCTCAACTCCGGCGCGAGGCACCGCAGCGCGTCCCCGACGTCACCGCCGACGCTCGCCGCGAGCGCCTCCTCCTCGGCGGCGGGTGCCACGTCGGGCACGGCGGCGGCCGGCGGCGGCTCCGCGTGGTGGGCTCTGCGCCGGAACGCGTCGACCAGGCGGCGCGCCGCGATCGTCCACAGCCAACCGACGGCGCTCCCCCCGGCCGCGGTCCCGGCGAACGCACCCGCCGCGCGCCACACCGCCAGGTAGGTCTCCTGCATGACCTCCGCGACGATCTGCTCGTCCGCGCACCGGCGGCGCAGTCGCACCGCCATCCACGGCGACGTACGCCGGTACAGCTCCTCGAACGCGGCACGGTCGCCCTTCGCCACCAGCCGGACGAGACGCTCCTCGTCCATCTCGCGCAGTGCCGCCCTGACTGATCCCACACCCGCTAGACGCCCGGGCCGGGCCGCGGGTTTTCCCTCCGCCGTGATCCACGTCACATGCGGGGAACCCGCAGGCTCCACTCGACTGACCGGGTCTGTCGAACGGGCGTGCAACCGGGGTGGTGCGGGCGGCCGGCGGGTGTGCAGCGGACGTGCGGGGCCCGAAGGCAGCCGGTGACGGCATGAGGCCGGCGTTGTCGGCGGTGGGGCCGACGGGACGGGGCCGGGCGCCCCCGTCTCCGGTGCGGCGCGGAACGCCCCGGTCACGTGGGCGCCGGTGGGCCGTGAGGCCTGCCGACCGCTCTCGTCTCACACACACGCACGAACGCCTGCGTGCTGTTCCCGGAAGCGCAGCCGCCGCCCCGACGGCCCGCCCTGGTGTCAGCCGCGCTCTCCGGCGGCCACACGCCCGCCGCGAGCGACGGTCAGGGCCCTGCCGCCTCCGTCCCCCCGCCCGCCCTCGCCGCGGTGGACGACGACGACGGCCGAGAGGCAGACGATCAGCCCGAAAGCGGTCTGGAGGCCGAAGGGCTCACCGAACATCAGTGCCCCCCAGACGGCCGTGACCGGGGCCATCAGGAACATCAACGTGTTGACCTTGGTGACGCCGGAGCGCTTCAGGATGAGCCAGTACAACCCGTAGCCGCCGAAGGTGGACAGTCCTACGAGCCAGGCGACCGCGAGCCAGAACGCGCCCTCGGCGGGCGGCGCGGCGGCTCCGGCTGCCACGGCCAGCACGGAGAAGAGGACAGCGCTGGTGGCGCAGTGGACGGTGAGTGACACCGAGGGCGCGACCCGCGAGCGGGACCGGCTCTCCAGGAACGTCGCCGCGACGAGGGAGAACATGCCGAGCAGCGGGACGACATACGCCCACCAGGGCACATCGGCCCCGGCCGCCGCGTCGGCCAGGGTGACCACGGCGACGCCGCTCAGCCCCAGGACCAGACCGATCCACTGGCGGCCCGAGACGTACTGCCCCAGCAGCGGCCCCGCCAGAGCCCCGGCGACGAGGGGCTGGACTCCGTCGATCAGGGCCGTCGTGCCGCTGGAGACGCCGAGCTGGATGGCGTAGTACACGCTCAGCAGGTAGCCGCTCTGCGACAGTACGCCGATCACGGCCTGGCGGGTCACGTCCCGGGCGGTGAGCCCCCTCCACGCGCTGCGCATGACGACGGCGACGGCGACGAGGACGACGGCCAGCGGCAGGAAACGCCACATCAGGACCGTGATCGCGGAAGCGCTGCCCGCGCCGAGTTTGGCGCCGATGAAGCCGGAGCTCCAGCACAGGACGAAGGCGAGGGACAGCAGGATGTTCACGACGCAACACCACTAAACAGATCGGTTTACCCACACCCCGCTCACTATACAGATCGGTATAGTGGGTGTCATGGGTACCGCTGAGGCTCCGCGCCGGATCACCATGACGCCCGCCGCCCGCCGCGTCCTCGAGGCCGCCGCCCGGCTGTTCTACGAGCGCGGCATCCACGCCGTCGGCGTCGACCTCATCGCCGCCGAGGCCGGGGTGACGAAGAAGACCCTCTACGACAGGTTCGGTTCCAAGGAGCAGATCGTCGTGGAGTACCTGGCCGACCGCGACGAGCGCTGGCGCGCCTTCCTCACCGAGCGCCTGGACGCAGCGGGCCCCGACCCGCGCGCGCGGGTCCTGGCCGTCTTCGACGCCACGGAGGCCTGGGCGGCGGAACTCAGCCCCAGGGGATGCAGCATGGTCAACGCCCACGCGGAGATCAGCGACCCGGGCCATCCGGCCCACCCGGTCATCACCGGGCAGAAGCGGTGGATGCTCACCCTGTTCACACTTCTCGCCGCCGACATCGCCCCCAGCCGAGCCGGTGACCTGGCCCGGACGCTGATGCTGCTGCACGAGGGCGCCCTGGTCGCGAACGGCCTCGGCATCTTCCCGGATGCCGCCGCGTCGGCGCGTGAACAGGCCCGCGCGCTGCTCGGGTAGCGGACGCGACCTTTCCTCTCCCCGTTCTCACCATGTCTTCACCGCCCAGACCGGGCACGGCCGGTCGGCTTCGGTGCGGTGGTGGTGCCAGGCCGGCGCGTCCAGGCCCTCGGGGGTGATGCGGGCGGCCCGGGCCTCGGGCGGGCGGGAGACGGCGGGAGACGTGGGTGCCGGCGTCGGTCCCCGCGCGCACTCGGTCAGGGCATGTCCCCGCACCAGTCCCACCGGTGCGCATCACCCGGGCGGGGCTGGTAGACGGCGCGGCCGCCGGGCCCGAACGCGCCGATCTCGGTGGCCAGCACCGCGCCCTGGCTCAGTCGTTCCCCGTCCCAGCCGGTGACGTCGAGCAGCAGGCCGTCCAGCGGCCCGCCCACCAGCTCCCGGTAGACGTGACCCGCCCGGGGGCCGGGATGGGGATCGTCGTGGTCGGCGCCGTAGACCCGGCCGCGCATGAATTCCTCCGCGTCCATGCCCAGCAGCATCCCAGCCGGCACCGACACTGCCGCCCTGCCTCGTACCGGGACAGGGCGGGGTGGGATGCCGGGTGGAGCAGTCCGGGCAGGGCCGGGGCCTTGTTCCGCCTTGCGTGCCGGGTGTTCGGCGCTACGGCTTGCGGGCGACGAGGGCGTAGCAGTTGACCGCGTCGTCGGGCAGGTCCGCATCCGCGGCAGCGATACCTGGCTGCCAGCGGTGGACGGACACGATGCCGGGCTCGACCAGTTCCAGCCGGTCGCTCAGCAGGTGCTCGATCTCCTCGCGGCGGCGGAGGGTTCCGGTGGCGTTGACCCGTCCGCCGCGGGCGTAGACCTCGGCGACCTGCTCCATGAGCGCCGGGTTGTGGTCGGGGGTGGCGTGGCTGATGACCACGTAACTGCCCGGAGCCAGGGCCTCGGTGAACCGTCCGACGATCCCCTTGGGATCCCGGTGGTCGGCGATCAGGTGCAGCAGAGCGCACAGGAACAGGCCGACCGGCCGGCTCAGGTCCAGGGTGTCCGTCAGCTCCCGAGAGGTCAGAACGCTGTCGGGGTCGGTGGCGTCGGCGTTCAGATAGGCGGTGCGTCCCTCGGGGGTGCTGGTCAGCAGCGCCGAGGTGTGGGCCAGTACGGTCGGGTCGTTGTCCGCGTACAGCACCCGGGAGACCGGGTCGATCTGCTGGACGGTCTCATGGAGGTTCGGGGAGTTCGGAGCGGGAATGCCGCAGCCCAGGTCGAGGAACTGGCGGATGCCGACCTCCTGGGCGAGCCAGCGGGCGGAGGTGTGGATGAAGGCGCGGTTGGCCTGCACCGCCCGGCCCACGGTCGGCCAGAGTTCGACGATCTGCCGGGCGATCTCCTCGTCCGGTAAGTAGTGGTCCTTGCCCCCGCCCATGGCGTTGTAGACACGGGCGCTGGAGGCCGACCTTGCCGTGAGTGGTTCTGCGGTGCCCCGCTGGTCTGCGTCAGTACCGGCGAAGTCGGTCATACTGCTCGCTCCATCGCGGATCGGCTCCCCGCACCCGTGGGGAGCGACTACAGGTCGTGGCAGTGTATCGAGCAGTCCTGTGCCGGCTGAGTCGATTGCCGAAGCCGGGTATGCGCCATGCCGGCCGCGGTCGCAAGCGCCTCGTGCTCGTTCGCCGGTGGCGCGGCGACGGTGGGATGCGGCGTGGGGAAGCCGGCCGCGACGGCACGGACGCCGAACCGCCTCTCCCGGACGCTCCTACAGTTCGTCAGGCCGCTGAGGCGGGTTCGGCTCGAGTCCCGGAGGCGTGCACAAGGTCGGGACCTGCCGGCGGGTGAGCTCGCCGAGCGGCCGGTCGTGGTCCCTGACCTCCTCGTCGAGGCCCGGTCGGCGGCGGGCCGGCGACCGCGGGGAGCGTTCGGCGGAGGCCGGGGTGAGCCGGGCCTGCGCCCTGAGCGGCGCGGGCACCTCCCACGCCTGCGGCGTCTTTGCGCCACCGAAATGACGAGATACCTGCTGTCAAGGGGGAGCAAGCGCTTTCTACAGTGATCGCTGCCCGTGTGGGCCAAGGCGCTGGAGGGAGCCTCATGCTGATCCGCTCGCTGGACGAACTGACCGGTTCCCGGTACGAGGTCGACTGGGGCAACGGCACCAGCGTCCGCCTCCTCACCGCCGTGGACGGTATGGGTTTCACCGTGTGCCACACGGTGGTCCGGGCGGGCACCTCCTCGTTCCTGGAATACCGCTCGCACCTGGAGGCCTGCTTCTGTCTGTCGGGATCCGGGGAGATCACGGACATGACGGGCGTCGGCCACCGGATCACCCCGGGTGTGCTCTACGCGCTCGACCGGCACGACCGGCACCGGCTGCGCGCGGACCCGGACGGCGACATGACGCTGCTCAGCATCTTCAACCCGCCGCTGCGGGGCACCGAACGCCACACGCTCCATCGTGAGAAGGCGTCGTCCTACTGATGGGCGGCCGCGCGCGTCACGGCGCTCCCGTCCCCGCCGGACACGGCTCACGGCTCACCGGGCTGTTCGAGGCGAACGCGGCACGGCACCCCGCACGCGCCGCCGTGACCCTGGACGGCACCACCGTCTCCTACGGGGCACTGGACGAACTCGCCGACTCGTACGCGGCGCGGTTCCTCGGCCTCGGCCTCGGCGCGGGCGACCGCGCGGTGGTGTACGCGGACCTGTCCCTCGACTCCGTCGCGGCGGCCCTGGGAATCCTCAAGGCGGGCGGCTGCCTGGTCACCACGCATCCGACGTTCTCGCGGAGCAAGCTGGTCCGCCAGATCCGCGCCTGCGACGCCACCGCCCTGGTCACCGACCGGGCCGCGGCACTGGGCGACCTCTTCGCCGACACCGGCCTGGCCGCCGTGCTCCCCCTGGGCGCCGGCGAGCCGCCGGGTGAACCGGCATCACGACCGTACCCGCTCGAACGCCCCAGGAAGGGTCCGGGCATACCGGTCGCGGGCCTGCCGGCCGCCGTCTTCTACACATCGGGCTCCACCTCCTCGCCGAAGGGCGTGACGATCGGCCACCGCGCCATGACGGCGGCCTTCGAAGCGGTCACCTCCTCACTCGGCCACACGGCCGCCGACGTGGTGCTGAGCTGCACGCCCATCGGCTCCGACTTCGGCTTCTACAACATCGTGATGCCGCTGGCCTTCGGCGGCCGGGTGGTGCTGCTGCGGGGGCTCACCGCGTCCGCGCGGGAGGTGTGGGAGACGATCGGCGAGGAAGGTGTCACCGCCGTCCACGGCTTCCCCTCCCTGCTCGCCCACCTGTGCCGCGCGGACGGTCTCGGCCGGCACCCGTCCCCGTCCCTGCGTCTGCTGGCCAGCACCGGGCAGCGCCTCCCGGTGGAGCACATCAGGACGCTGCGTGAGGCGCTCCCCGACGTGCCGATCCACTCGATGTACGGGCTCACCGAGTGCAAACGCGTGTGCGCCCTGCCGCCGGAGGAGATCGACCGCCGTCCCGGCTCCGTGGGCAGGCCCGTCCCCGGCGTGCGCGCCCACCTCGTGGACGGCACCGGCGCTCTCGTCGGGGAACCCGGCGTGCCCGGCGAACTGGTGGTCGCGGGCGACCAGGTGATGCAGGGCTACTGGGGCGACCCCGAGCTGACCGGCCGGGTTCTGCGCACCGGCCTGTTCGGTGAGGACAGGGTGCTGTTCACGGGTGACCTGTTCGTCCGGGACGAGGACGGCTTCCTGCACTGGACCGCCCGCCGGGACGACACCTTCAGCCGGTCGATGTTCAAGGTGAACCCGCACGAGGTCGAGGCGCGGCTCAGGCAGCATCCTCTGGTGGCCGACGCCGCCGTGGTGCCGGTGCCCGACGAGGAGGCGGGCGAGGTGCCCGCGGCCTGTGTCGTGCCCCGCGACGGCCGCACACCCGAGGAGGAGGAACTGCGGCGCCACTGCGCCGAACGCCTCGACTGGCACATGGTGCCCGCGTTCGTGTTCCTCCGCGACGAGCTCCCGCGCACCGAGTCCGGCAAGACCGACCGGCGGGCCCTGCGGCAGGCGCTCGCCGGGCCGGCCCCTGACCCGGCCGGCGACGGTCCTGGCGAGTATGTGGCGTCGTCCTCGATGACCGGCCTCGCCGACCGCTTCGAGGCGATCGCGACCGGACGGGACCAGGTGCCGCGCGTACCGGTGCGCTCCACGATCCGCGACGCCTTCCCCGACCGCCTCCTGCTGGACTACCAGGACGCCATGGTGGAGCGCTCCGGTCCGCTCTTCCGGCACTTCCTGGCCAGCGTGCCCGGCATCCTGGAGGAGTTGTCCCGGGTCGGTGTCGCGCTGGCCCGCCTGGCCGAGCGCCGTGCGCGGCCGGGCGGGCGCGGCCTGACCTTCTACGAGGCGGACGCGTTCGACGGCAGCAACGGACGCACCCTGGCGGCCTTCGCCGACGGCCGTGTCACCACCCTGACCAGCTCGCCCAACCGGGCCAACGAGCAGTGGTTCCACACCTGGGCGGACCCGGCCCGCTCCCGCTACTTCCCCGGCTCGCTGTTCCACCTCGACCGCGCCGGGCTGCGGGCGGCACCGCAGTACGCGCCGTTCCGCGACGGTTTCGACGTGGTGTACGAGACGGCCGCGTTCCAGTTCTACGGCAAGGACCGTGCCGCGCAGACCGCGCACCTCGCCGAGGTGCTCAGGCCCGGTGGCCTGGCGTTCTTCCTGGAGAAGCTGAACCACCCCGACCCGCGGGAGTACGAGCGCCGGGAGCGGGTCAAGGACGAGGTGCACAAGGCCCGTTACTTCCCTCCCGAGGAGATCGAGCGCAAGCGGCGGGAGATGCTGACGCGGATGGCTGACGGCCAGGTGGAGTTCGACGACCTGGTGAAAACGCTCGGTGACCGTTTCGCACACGTCCACCTCCTGTGGAACGGCACCAACTTCTACGAGTTCGTGGCGTGTGACGACGCCGGGACGCTCGCGGAGTTCCTGGAGCTGGCGGGAGAGCCGTTCATCCCGGACGGCTTCTGCTTCGAGGACCCGGTCGTGCGCCGGGTCGGCGGGCACGGCGGGGCGGGGCCGCGATGAGGGGCCCGGACACGCCTGTCGAGGGCGCCGACCCGGAAGTGCTCGCCGCAGTCGACACGCTCGCCGGCCGGTGGGGCGGCCGGGCCGCCGAGGCGGAGCGGGAGCGTCGGCTGCCGGACACGACCGTCACGGAGCTGCTCGACACCGGGCTGCTCCAGCTGACCGCGCCGCCGGACTTCGGCGGACCGGGGCACAGCTGGCCCACGCTGGTGGAGGCGGCCCGGCGCGCGGCCAGGGCCTGCCCGTCCACCGGGTGGGTCATCGGAGTCGTCGGCGGGCACGCCGCGCTGGCCGGGCGGCTGCCCCGGGCGGCTGCCGAGACCGTCTTCGCGGCGGGCGCCCGGCAGGTGTTCGCGACGGCGTCCGCGGCGGCCGGCGGACGTTTCACCCGCGTCCCCGGGGGCTTCGAGGTGGCAGGCCGGTGGCGCTTCTGCTCCGCCGCCGACCACGCCGACTGGTTCCTGCTCAACGGCCACGGCGGCGATTCCGCGGGCCGGATACTGATTCCGCTCTCCGCCGGGCAGGTGCGGGTCGGGGAGGGGTGGGACGTCTGCGGAATGGCCGGCACCGGATCGCGGGACATCTTCGTGGACCGGGTCTTCGTGCCCGGGGCGCTGACCGGCTCCCTGTCGCACTGCTTCGCCGGGCGGCAGCCGTCCGGTGGCGGGCCGTCGCCGTACTACCTCGGCGAGGTGCCGTTCCTGCCGTACGTCAACAGCTGCGTGATCGGGCCGGTGCTCGGCTGCGCCGAGGGCGCCTTCGCGGCCTGCCTGGAGCGGTTCGCCCGGGACGCCGGCGGATCGCATCCGCTGGAGCAGCCGCTGGTGCGGGACGGACTGACCGAGAGCGCGGCGGAACTGGCCTGCGCCCGGCATCTGTACGAGGCCGTCTGCGCGCGCCTGCACACGGCGGGGACCGCCCGGCGGCCCCTTTCCCCCGAGGACGCCGCCGCGATCGGCAGGGACCGCGCCTATCTGGCCCGCCTGTGCGTCCGCTCCGTACAACGGCTGGTCCGACTGGCCGGAACCGCTGCCCACTTCGCGGACGACCCGCTCGCCCGGCACTGGCGCGACCTGCAGATGGCGGCGGCCCACCGCGACCTGGACTGGGCCCGCAACACGGCGGCGTACGCGGCGACGGCCTTCGACCCCGGCGGAGCCGGAGAGCCCGGGGACACCGGACCGGCCGCCGGCAGCGCGGTGCCGCCCACTGCGAGCGGGTGCGAACGGACCGCATGACCAACCTGGAAAAGACCGCGTTCGTGCGCCGTGAGGGCCGATGGCTGCTGGGCGGCTTCCTGCTGTTCCTGCTCTCCTCCTTCGGCCAGACCTTCTTCGTGTCGCTCTTCGCCGAGGACATCCGCGGCAGGCACGGCCTCACCCACGGCTCCTACGGCGCCCTGTACATGGCGGCCACCCTGCTCGGCGCCGTCGCCCTGACCAGGACAGGCCACCTGGTCGACCACCATCCTGCGCGCCGGGTGGTGCTCGTGAGCACGCCTCTGCTGGCGCTGGGAGCCGTGGTCATGGCGTGCTCGGCCGGCCTCTTCACCCTGTTCGGGGCCCTGGTCCTGCTGCGGCTTTTCGGACAGGGCATGATGACGCACACCGCGTTCACCGTGCTGGGCCGCTGGTTCACCCGGCACCGGGGACGGGCGGTTTCCCTGGCCGCTCTGGGCCTGAACACGGGCGAGGCCGCCCTGCCGGCCCTGGCCGTCGCTCTGGCCGTCGCCTTTGGGTGGCAGTCCGTGTGGTGGGCGGCCGGAGGGGTGGTGGCCGTCGTGGGCACGGCCGTCGCGGCGCTGTTCAGGACGGAACGCATCCCCCGCCCCGTGACCGGCTCCCCGGCCCCGGCGGCGCCCGCCACCGCCGGATGGACCCGCGCCGAGGTGCTGCGGGACCGGTGCTTCTACCCCCTGCTGCTCACCACCGCGGCGCCCGCGCTGATCGGCAACACCGTCTTCTTCCACCAGGTCCATCTGGCTCGGACGCGCGACTGGCCGCTCGAGGTGCTGGCATCGGCCTTCCCGCTCTACGCGGTCCTGACCGTGCTGTGCAGCCTGGCCGGCGGCCTCCTGCTGGACCGCCTCACCGGGCTCGTACTGCTGCCGGTCTTCCTGCTCCCGCTCGCCGGCGGCCTGCTGCTGCTCGGCACCGTCACGGCCCCTTGGAGCGCGTTCGCCTTCATGGCCCTGTACGGCGTCACCAACGGCCTCTCCCTGAGCCTGTTCGGCGCGGTGTGGCCCGAGGTGTACGGCACCCGGCACCTCGGCGCCATCAGGTCGGTGGTGGTGGCGGTGCTGGTCTTCGCCTCGGCTCTGGGGCCCGGTGCCGGCGGCCTGCTGCTCGACGCCGGTGTCGGCCAGCCGGTCCAGCTCGTCGTGCTGGGCGGGTACTGCCTCGCGGCCTCCGCACTCGCCGTACCCGTCACGCGGCGCCTGCGGGCCCGCGGCAGCCTTGCCCTCAACCCCTGACTGCCGCCGCGCGGGCGGTGCCGTCCGGGTCCGTTGCCACCACCGGGCCCGTCGCCGGTACCGGCCGATGGTCCGACCGGCATGAGTGGCGGCACCGCGTGGGTGGGCGCACACCACCGCACTCCTTCGTCGGCCGGGCGACCGGCCATCAGGGCGAGGCCGAGCCGGTGTTCACCGCCGTGGGCGCCTACACGGGCTTGGCCGTCGACCGGGACGCCCTGAAGGCCGGCGACCTTCACGGCGTCCTCGTCGCCCCGGCATGACCGTCCGCCGCACACGCAGGACCGGCCCCGCTCATGACCGGCCGGACAGGCCCTGGCAGGGAGGCTCCGGCGGGGTACCGGGAGGAAGGTCCTCGCGCTCCTCCTCGGTGAAGGCACGGCCGACGTTCGCGCAGAGGTGGTCGAACCACGCCTTCGGGCGCACGTCGAACACGGAGCGCAGCCCCTCGCTCTCCAGGACGAGCCGCGTGCCTCTCAGGGCCGAGGATGAGTAGCTGTGGTGGGGAATGGCGCCGATACGGACGCCGTCGGGGTCCCACAGTTCGTAGCCGCCGTACCCCTCGGCCGTGATCACCACTCCGTCGTCGGTCATGCCCACCAGGTGATCGCTTGTCTGGAGCACGACCGGGCCGCCGACGGTCTCGCGGTCCTCGACGTCCCACCGGTGCAGCCTGCCGTCGTTGTGGGCCACCACCAGGTACCGGCCGTCCGGGGAGAAGGCCAGGTTGTCGGTCCCCTTCTGCTGGAGGACCGCGTCCACCTCGTCGCCCTCCAGTTCGTGCGTCCGCGTCCGCGCCCGCACGTCCCAGATCTGGATGCGTCCCCGCTGCCGGTCGTTCGACGCCACGACGGCTACCTGGCGCGGGTGGCCGGGCCGGGCCGCGAGCTGGTCCCTGGTCCAGACGGAAGGCCGGGGCCGCGGCGAACCCTCGATGGTCAGCGGTCGTGCGGTGAGCACGCCCCGCCGCGGATCCACGGTGAGCAGCCGGCCCGTCCGGGTGAGGACGGCGACGTCCCCGTCGGGCAGGGGCTCGACCGTGCTGATCAGACCGTGGTCGCCGCCGGCCGTGCCGTCCGGGTCCAGTTCCACGTCGACGTGCTCCGACAGCGTGTCGGCCCCGTACACGTGAAGGTGTGTCCCGCCCTCCTTGAAGAGCACGAGTCTGTCGCCGTCCGGGGTCCAGACCAGCTCCGGGTCCGCGCCCTCGGCGTACGCGGCGGGCAGGTCGCCGGTGGCGGTGCCGCCGTGCACCAGGTCCAGCACCTCCAGCCCGCGGTCCGTCAGCCGTGCGACCCTGCGGCCGTCCGGCGACAGCACCGAAAGGGTGATCTGCGCGTTCCGGGCGGGCGGGGGCGCGGCGGACGCGCGGGCGACGACCAGGGTGTCCCCGACGGGCGAGAGGACGGCCAGTCCGCCGTCCCCGCCCCGGCCGACGGCCAGTTCGACGGAGCTGTAACCGGGTTCGTCGTCCAGCGGCAGGCGGGTCGCGTACGTGTCGTCGGTGCCGCGCCTGACGAGGGCGACGTCGACGAAACCGCCGTCCGAGGAATCCCAGCTCCCGTAGTGGTAGGCGCCTGTGGCGTCATCGAGGGCCAGGCGCTCCGAGGAGTCGTCGTCGTACGGCAGCTCGCGCAGGACGCGTGCCGTGCGCAGGTCGCGCAGCACGGACCCGTCGGGTGTGTCGGTGTCCTCGGAGTGGCTGGTGGTCACCTCGACCGTGTCGGCGTCCGTGCCGAAGCGCACGATCTGCTCCCCCGCTGTCGACACCACCGAGTCCGCCACCGGCACGGATTCCAGACCGTCGATCTCCCACACGTCGAGGACGGCCTTCGGCCGCGCCCCCGGGCGGCCAGGGGTGTGGATGTCCAGGTACCGCAGCAGCCGGGTGCCGTCCGCGCTGAAGTCGAGCTGGGCGCCGACGATGTCGCCCTCCTCCGTGAGGCGCTCGCCGAGCCGCTTCGGCGCGCCGCCGGCCGTGCCCAGGCGCCACAGCCGCACCGTGCCGTCCGGCATGGCCGCGGCGTAGTGCCGCCCGTCGGCACTGACGGCGCCGCGCTGCCCGGTCCTGGGTGCGCCGGCGAGGGTGTGGTGGCGCGGACGGCCGTCCAGCGCGCCGGTGACGACCGTCAGCTCGTACGGGTCCTTGCCGTCGGGCTTGGAGCGCAGCACGAGGGTGCGGGCGTCGGGGGTGGCGACCAGCTCCTGGACCCGGCCCCGCCACAGCCCCGTGTACATGCCGCGCAGGTACTGGGCGCGCACGTACTGGCCGAGCAGCGCCTCCCGTGCCTGCGGCGCCGTCGGATCGGCACGCCAGGCGGCGAGCGCCAACTGCACGGCGGCCGCCGGCTCCTGGGCCTGTCGGCGGCCGGACTCATCGGCGAGCGCGCGGGCGGCGAGGACCCGCAGCTGGTCCTGCACCTCCCGGCTGCTCTGCCAGGCGGCCACGCCCAGCGCTCCGGCGACCAGAAGCAGCGCCAGCAGCACCGCGCCACCGGCGCGCAGCCTGCGGACCGTCCGCTGCTCGTAGCGGCGGCCCGTCTCGATGTAGGCCCGCTCGTCCGCCGTCACGTCGTGGGGCCGCGACTGGAGCCACTCCAGGGCCTCGGCCAGGGTCTTGCCGCGCTGGAGGGCGCCCGCCTCCCGGTTCTTCGTCTCCCAGCGCGCCAGGTCCGCGCGGAGCTGTTCCTGCCACTCCCGGAAGTCGCGGCTCTCGTCGAGCCAGGCGCGCAGCCTGGGCCACAGCCGGGTGAGGGCCTCATGGACGAGGTCGACGATCTCGGTGCCGTCGAGAGTGCGGTCGACGACGACCAGTTTGCCGCGCGCCAGCCGCCGGGCGAGTACCACGGCGGCGGGGTCGAGGCCATCGACCGGAACGGCGCGGCGTGCGTATCCGCCCTGGTCGTCGGGGCGTGCGAGTTGCACGAACAACCGCCGGGCGACCTCCTCGTCGGTCTCGGGCACGTATCTGCGGTAGGCCTCTTCGGCGTAGCCCGCGACCGTCCCGGACACTCCGCCGAGATCGTCGTACGCGGCGTGGGTGAGCATGGAACCCTCGCGCCGTTCCCACAGCCTGGTCAGGGTGAACTCCACCATCGGCATGCGGCCGGGTGCCTGGCCGGCGTCCTCGGTGATGCGCTCGGCCAGCCCCGGCTCCAGCCACAGACCCGGTACGGCGTCCACGGGCCCCGTGACCGCGCGGTGGAGGTCCGCCGTGTCCAGCGGCGCCAGGAAGACGACGGCCTCGCTCAACGAGCCGGAGGTCTCGGAGGTGAGCAGCGTGCCGAGGGATTCCTGACGCGCCGTGGCCACGACACGCAGGCCGCGTCCGCCCTTCCCGCGCGGGTCACCGGTGAGGGACAGCAGCAGACGGAGCAGGGCGCGGGCCTCGGACGGGGCGGCGTCGGCGTACTCCTCCAGCTGGTCCACGACGACGAGGTGACCGCCCGGACCGGTTCGTTCCTCGAGTGAGGCGCGCACGGCGGTCATGGCCTGCGGGGCCCGGCCGCCGTCCACCCGTTCCACGGCTCCGGGCACGCCTTCCAGCAGCCGCGCCAGTTCCCGGGCCCGGCTCAGGCGGTCGATCTCCCCGGCCCGGGGTTCGAGCACGGGCACCAGCGCGTGTGCCAGCAACATGTGCGGTGCCGTGCCCGGTACGGGACGCAACAGAGTGACGCCGGTACCGCCGGTCCGCAGCCGAGGCAGTACACCGGCACGGATCAGTGAGGACTTGCCGCATCCGGAGGGCCCGACGACGACGGTGAGCGGGCGGTCGGCGATCGACGCGGTGAGCCGCTCGATGTCGTCGTCGCGGCCGTGGAAGAAAGCGGCGTCCTCCTCCTCGAACACCTCCAGCCCGCGGAAGGGGCACGTCGGACGCAGCACCCGCTCGTCCACGAGTGCGGCGGAGGGCACCAGGAAGGCTGTACCGGCCAGCGCGCCGTGCCCGGCGGCCACCGCCAGGCCCACGACCCCGCCCTGCTCGTCGTCCCACACGGCCGCCCCGCTGAAGCCGTTCGTCACGGGCGGACTGCCGGGCCCGGCGTCCATCTGCACCCACCCCGCGCCCTGGGCGGCGCGCAGGGTGCCGTTGGCCCATATCCCGTGGTCACCGCCGTCCGGGAAGCCGTACGCGCGAAACGCGTGTCCCCAGACGGACGTGCCGTCGACGAGCGGCACCGGGCGGGCGTGCCGCAGCGGCGCGTCGAGACGCAGCAGGGCCACATCACCGCTGTCGTCGTCCCGCACCGGCTGCCAGGACACCACCCGGCCCGTCAGGGCCGGTACGGCTCCATCGGCGTCGCGCGCCAGCGGGAACTCCACGAGCACGGCTCCCTCGGGGGCGGTCTCCGTGTCCCGCGGCAGCCCCAGCGCGTCGGCGACGACGTGGGCGCAGGTGCACACGGTGTCCGGAGCCACGAGAAAACCGGCCCCCACGACCTGACCGGTGCCGCGTATGCGGCCCAGCCCCGACTCCAGCGCCGCTTCACCCCGTAACGCCGACATGCGCCCGATTATCCGGGATCACTCGCACCCCACTCCAGACGGACGGCGAAGTTAGCCTCGCTCGCCGCCTTCGCGACCACGACGCCCGCCTCGGCGGACAGTTTGATCCCGAACTCCACGCTCACCGAGTCGGGCCGGCTGGCCAGGCCCCGCACGCTGTCGGCGACCGCCTCGACCGCCGGCCTTATGTGCGCCAGCGCCTCCTGGAGGGTGTCCGCCGAGCCTCGGACGACGTCGGAGACCGACCCGCGGCCCACCCGGCCGATCCCGCTGTCCGGTTCCCCTTCGACCTCGACCCGCACCGCGGTCCCGTCGCTGAGCCTCATCTCGCCGATCCGGGTCACGCCGCCCGCCCTCCGCATTCGTGCATCGTCACGGCCTACCACTATGCCGATCAACTCGTGTGCGCGGAGCGGAGTTCGGGCATCACACCCACCACCTGCCGCCGCCCCGGCGATGGCCCCCGGGCCCGTCGGGCCCGCCCGGCAACGGCCGAGGCGGTTGCGGCATGATCGCGGCAGCAGCCGCTCCAGTGCCTCCGCGGCCGCCCGCGCCCTCGGTTCTCCGCCCCGGGAGGCGTCGTAGTCCCGGGCCTCGCCGTCGTAGTCGATCAACCTGTCCGTCCTTTCCGGGGTGTGGTGTGCCGCTATGCCGGACGCGGCGCGGGCTGTCGGTGGTCCGTCAACATATCGCCGTGGTTGGCCATCCAGCCGACCGGACAGAACACTTCGGCGTATCGACCACCATCTGCCGTCCGGGCGCCGGGCCCTGGGCGGCTCAGGTGACGGTGCGGGCCATTCGCCCATGGTGGCTGCTGTGGGCGAGCGTGCATCATGGCCGCATGGCGGATCTCACTGAAGTCCGGTCCGGACGGTTTCCGGCACATGGTGACAACGACGTGTTACGCGCGCTGGCCGATGGCCACCATGCCCGGACTGTGCGCGCCCTGGGGTGCTCCGAGATCGCCGGGCACGCGGTGAAGTCCTACGCGATCGAGGCGCCCGGCCGGACGGTGACGGGGCAGGATGCCCAGGCGGCGGCGCGGATCGCGGCCGACCACCTGTCGTCGGCGTACCTGCGGGGCTCGATCGGGTTGGCTGTGCTGCTGGTGCATGCCGGTGGTGACGGTGACTACGTTCTGGTGCACACGTGGATCGAGGGGTATATGTCCGACCTCGCTGTCTTCACCGGGCCGGCGGGTGACGTCAGCCGGCTGCGGCCCGGCCGCTCGGGCCTTGCTCCGTGCGTCTGGGAGGCGGCGGTGTTGGCTCACGAGCGGGACGCGTTCAGCCGGCACGTGCTGGACGGAGACGGCGCGCTTGAGGAGCGGCTGGCCGTGTGGCGTGGTGACGTACTCGAAGGTGAGGTCCGATGACGGCTGCCGGAATACCGCGGGTGCGGCATGCACGGCCCGCCGATCTCCCGTACGTCGCCCTGCTGGCTGCTGAGCATGCGGCGTACGAGAACGCGGCGCAACCGCCTGCCGATCTGCCTCGGCGGCTGGAGGCGCTGCTCTTCGGTTCCGCGGCTGGGAGGCTGCGCTGCTTCGTCGCGGAGTCGGGCGACGGCGAGATCATCGGATACGCCTCGTGCGCGCCTGAGGTGTCCACCTGGGACGGTGCGGAGTACCTGCACATGGACTGCCTCTTCCTGCGGGAGAGCCACCGAGGCCTGGCGATCGGCCGGATGCTGGTGGATGCCGTGCTGGACGAAGCACGTGCACTCGGACTCGACCAGGTGCAGTGGCAGACTCCCCCCTGGAACAAGGACGCGATCAGGTTCTACGACCGGCTGGGCGCTCAGGCGAAGGAGAAACGGCGTTACTTCCTGCCCGTCCGCTGAGTCGGTCGCGGGCCTCCGCCGTTGCCTTCTTCGTGGCTCCGCAACGGGATCCCCGGTCTTCGGGGCCGTAGGCCTGGTCGCCGTGGAGCTTGGCCGACCTGCGACGCCTCGGGCGCCGAACCCGTCGGGACCCACACGGCGGAGCTTCGCCCACGCCCGGGCCCGGCTCCACTGGGCGAGCCTCGGTAGACGGTGGGCCAGTGCCGGAGCACTCCGTCGATGTCGCAGAGCACTGCGTCGTAGGCGAGTCGCGGCATGTCCTTCACTCCTGAGCGATTGGCCGGCTGCTGATCCCGTATGCGCGGGCGCCCCGGTTTCCGGCGGCGGCCCGCTGCCATTTGACGACGAGGGTGATGTCGACGCCAGGGGCAGCGGCGAGGACAGCAGCGGGCGACTCGGTGACGAGTTGGAGCAGCACGGTCGAGTGGACCTCGGCGAGTCAGGACCTGGGCCAGGGTGGCGGCCAACCCGGACGCGCCTCCGGGGCTGCTGGAGGACCTGGTCCGGCACCGGCCGGCGGCGCGGAAGGTGTTCCGCGAAGTCGCCCGGCATCCCGGGGCGACGGCACCCGCCCTGCTTGCCTGCCTCGCGGGCAGGCAGGCAAGACCCATAGCGGCCGGCCACCCGGCACTCCCGCCGAAGGCCGTCGCAGAGCTGCTCACCGACCCGGACCGGCAGGTGGCGGAAGCAGCGGCGGCCAACCCCTCCCTGCCGCCCGCCGTGGCATCGGACCTGGTGAACCGGCGGTAAGCGTCCCGCCCGCCAAGGGGGCGTGGCAGAAGGTACCGGGTGATCCGCCGCATCCGGCCGTCATCGCCGGGCCGGGGGCGGCATGCGCTGCTCCTCGTCACCGGTGCCACGGCCGACCGACCGTATCGGGCCGGTGCGCAGTCGGGTCCGCACATCCGTACCGGCCGCCTGGACCACCGCGATGTCCCCCGTGGCGGTCGGCGCCGCCAAGGCCTCCGACATGCTCTCCCTTCCTTCGTGTCCTTGCACCCTTGCTCCCTCACGGGGGCCCTTAGGGCAGTCAGTTGGAGAAGGGGACCGCCTCGGAGGCCGAGGTGTGCCAGTTGGTGACGACCGGCGAGTCAACGGTGATCGTGCCGACCTCGAGGCTCACCGGGTTCGGGTCCTCGTTACCGACGGAGACGATGATGCTGGTCAGCTCCTTGCCACCGTTGTCACTGGTCGTCTTGGGATTGACGCCCGCGTAGGCGGTGACGCCGGACTTCAGGGTGATCTCCGGTCCGGCCGACTGCTCGGCGGGCCCGGCCTGGGTGCCGTCCGAGCCGAAGGAGACGGTGGGCAGGCCGGCGGGGAGGACGCAGGTGATGCCGGGCTTGGCCGTGGCGGCGATGAGGATGTAACCACCCGCCTGGGTTTCGGAGGTGGCGCTCCAGTCGATGTCGTTGGCGCCACAGCCCTGGCCGTAACCGCTCTTGTCGGCTGACTCGCCGTCGTCCGCACCGGGGGTCTCGGCGCTGCCGCCCGTGGAACCGCCTTCCCCGGTGTCCTGGCCGGAGCCGGCGGTGGGCGTGGCGGTGACGGACGCGGACTCCGCGTCGTTCGAGGCCGTGTCGTTCTGGCAGGCGGTCATCAGCAGTCCCGTACCGAGGGCGGTGGCGGCGGCGAGGGCGAGGCGCGAGCGACGGTTCATGAGGGTGATCCCTTCGGGCTGGCCAGTGGCGCGGCGGGGCCTGTCGACCACCACCGACCTGTATGACGAGCAGTTCCGGGAGCGGGTTCGGCTCAGTCGCACGCCCGTGACGTCCGTCGTTCTCCTGTGACAGTCAGCGGAACCGGTCAAGGGGGCGGAAGGCCGGGTTCCGACGCGCTCCTCAGGGAGATGCCGAGCGTACGCGGTGCCGTCGTTGCCGCGGGCGTACCCGAAACGGCCCCGCGGCGGCCGCGCCGGGCCGGCACGGGCTCGGCGCCGGTGACGCTGCCGTCGTCACGGTCGGCTTTCCCCGCGTCGACATAGCCCGCGCGCCGTGGTGTCTCCCCCGGTGGGAGGCACCACGGCGCGGGGTGGCCGGTCCGTCAGTGGAACAGGCCGCTGTAGGCGTTGAGTGCGGGCTGGCCGCCGAGGTGGGCGTACAGGACGTTGGAGTCCTTGGGGATGTCGCCGTCGCGCACCAGGTCGATGAGCGCGGCCATCGACTTGCCCTCGTAGACCGGGTCGAGGATCATCCCCTCGGTACGGCCGGTCAGGCGGATGGCGTCCAGGGTCGACTGGACGGGAACGCCGTACTTCTCGCCCGCCCACCCCTCCAGCAGGGTGATCTCCTCCTCCTTCAGCTCCCGCCCCAGTCCGAGGAGTTCGGCGGTGCCGCGGGCGATGCGCTCCACCTGCGCCCGTGTCCTGGCCGGTTCGGCGGAGGCGTCGATGCCTATCACCCGGCGCGGGCGGTCCTGGCCGGCGAATCCGGCGATCATTCCGGCCTGGGTGCTGCCGGTGACGCTGCACACCACCACGGTGTCGAAGAAGACGCCGAGTTCCCGCTCCTGCGCCTGCACCTCCCAGGCCCAGTTGGCGAACCCCAGCCCGCCCAGCGGGTGGTCGGAGGCCCCGGCTGGGATGGCGTACGGTGTGCCGCCGGCGGCCCGTACGTCCTCCATGGCCCGGTGCCAGCTGTCCCGGAAGCCGATGTCGAAGCCGGCGTCGACGATTTCGACGTCGGCGCCCATCACGCGGGACAGCAGGATGTTGCCCACCTTGTCGTTGACCGGGTCCGGCCAGTCCACCCAGTGCTCCTGCACCAGGCGTGCCCTGAGCCCCAGCCGGGCGGCCACGGCGGCGACCTGCCGTGTGTGGTTGGACTGCACTCCGCCGACGGTCACGAGGGTGTCCGCGCCCTGCCTCAGGGCGTCGGGTACCAGGTACTCCAGCTTGCGGGTCTTGTTGCCGCCGTAGGCGAGTCCGCTGTTGCAGTCCTCGCGCTTGGCCCATATGCGGGCCCCGCCAAGGGTGTCGCTGAGCCGGTCCAGCGGGTGGACCGGGCTGGGGCCGAACAGCAGCGGGTACCGCTCGAAGTCGTCGAGGGACACGGTGGGCTCCTTGTCGTGGTGGGCCCGGTGCGGCCGGGCTGCCGTCGTCGCGGGGCCGAGCACGGCTCGGTCCGCCGTCCTGCCGCTACCGCTGGGAGGGCAGGGTGTCCAGCAGGGGGACGAGCGTGTGCCAGTTGGCGCGTGCCGCGGCGGCCGCGCCCTCGGCGTCCCCCGCCGCGCACAGCTCGGTGATCCGTTCGTGCTGCGCCACCGAGCCCCGCCCGCCGAGCGAGGAGAAGCGCAGCCGTTCCACGCGCCGCAGCACCGGCGTGTACTGCTCCAGGACGCTTCGCACCGCCTGGTTGGCGCAGGCGGTGACGGTGACGGCGTGGAATTCGTCGTCGGCGGCCAGCGCGCCCTCGACGTCGCCTCGGCGCAGCGCTTCGGCGAAGCGGGTGTTCGCCTCGCGCATGGTGTCCAGTTCGGCGGTGGCCAGGTTCGGCACCGCCTCGCGGACGGCCGCCTCGTGCATGGCGGCCACCACCGACTGGGCGTCGCGGACGGCGCGGGCGTCCAGCGGGCTGACGATGGTGTGGCTGCCGGGCTTGGTCCGCACCAGTCCGGCCTGTTCCAGCCGGGCCAGGGCCTCCCGGACGGGGGTGCGGCTGACGCCCAGCCACTTCACCAGGTCGGCGTCGTGGAGGCGTTCTCCGGGCGCGAGCGTGCCGTCGACGATGGCGTCGCGGATCGCCTGGTAGGCGCGCTCCCTCAGGAGGGGCCGGGGTTCGAGCCCTCGGCTCTGCGGAACTGGCATGCAATATATTGCATGCCAGGAAGCCGTCTCCCGTCAACACCCAAGGACGGCATCAAGGGAACGTGTGAGCGGCGGAATGCCCTCATGACCTCATCGGATTCCAAGGCCGACCTCGCCTTCTACCCGCAGTCCGCCCGCGACGCCCTGCTGTGGAAACTGGAAGGCCTCTCGGAGTACGACGTCCGCCGCCCGCTGACGCCGACGGGCACCAACCTGCTCGACCTGGTGAAACACGCGGCCGGTGTGGAACTGGGCTACCTCGGCGACACCTTCGGGCGGCCGTCCGGCGAACCGCTGCCATGGCTGGAGGACGGCGCCGAGCCCAACGCGGACATGTGGGCCACCGCGGACGAGTCACGCGAGTACGTCGTCGCCCTCTACCGCCGGGCGTGGGCGCACGCGGACGCGACGCTCGACGCGCCGGCGCCGGACACGGTCGGCAGGGTGCCGTGGTGGCCCGACGGCAGGGACGAGGTGACCTTGCACCACGCCGTGGTGCGCGTGATCGCCGACACGCACCGGCACGCCGGGCACGCCGACATCGTCCGGGAACTCCCGGACGGCTCCGTGGGGATGGGCAAGGGCAACCTCAGCATGGCGCCAGGCGACTCGGCCTGGCGGGGTGACTACCGGAGCCGACTGGAGCACGCGGCACAGGAGGCCGGCCGAAGCGCGTAGCTCCAGGCCCGGACGAACCCCTTGGACCTCCACTGCCCAAGGGGCTCGGCAGCCGCGGCGGGGTACAGGCCGGACCCGCGTGGCCGGACCGCCGGCGCGGCTGCGGCCGTTACCGACCACCTCGCCTTCGGCGACGGCATCGTCGAGACCGGGACGCGAGGTGCCCGGGGCGGGCCACTGGCTCCCGAGGCGGTGAGGGCGCTCATCCGGGCGGAGCCGCTTTTCGGCCCTGGCGCATCGTTTTCCGGCCAGGGCAAGATCCGGATGTTCAGCCGCACCGCCGCCGGCGGATACTCTTGTGAAGCGTGTTCACCCCGTTGTACGGCTGAGCACACCGCTCACGTTCAGAACTTCATGGCATCCCCGCGCCCGGCGACCGGTGGCCGGTGTGCCCGGCTTCTCACAGGTCACTTCCACTGTCACGGTTTCGTTCTCAGGGATCTCGATGGGGGTCACCCAGTGATAGTCCTGGTTGCGGAAGGTCTCCAGCGCGATCGTGGTGATCTTGCGGTCGCCGAACGTGATCGTCAGTGTCCCCTCGTCGCCCTGGAAGTTGGCGACAACTATGTCCGTGATCCCGAAGACGCTGCCCGCCGGTACCCGGTAGGTACCGGTCCTGGTCTGCCCCGCGGACGTCTGCAGATCGATGGTCGCCGAGCTCTGCCGGCCGGCACCGCCCGAAGCGCCGGCGCCGCCGTCGGCCGCGCCCCCGTCGCCGCCCGGACCGGGCGATGCTCCCGTGCCCCGGTCACCGGGGCGGGCGTCCGAACCGCCGCCGGGGCCGGTGCCCGGACCCTGCCCACCCTGCTCCCCTGTGTGCGTGGGACGCGACTGGACCACCTCGCCGGCCGCTTCCTCGGCCGCCTCCTCGGCGGCGCTGCGCACCACCGGGCGGACCAGCGCGAACCAGGCGAGCAACAGCGCCAGCAGCGCGGCGAGCACCACGAGCAGCCACTTGGGGAAGACCGGGATCTGGACGAACTCCGCTTCCAGCGGCGCCCGGACCGCGATCGCGTCCCGTCGCGCCGTCTCCCGGTCGCCGGCTTCGTCGGTTTCGGCGGTGTCCACGGTGAACGGCCACACCACCGGGGAGCCGAACCACACCGGCTTGCCCGTACGGACCCGCAGCCCGGCCTCCACCGACTCCCCGGGCTGGAGCTCCGGCTCCGCCGGGCTGAAGGCGAATCCCAGTTCCTCGCCCGCCTGGCCGGGAGTGAAGCCCACCCGCACGGGGGTGTTGCCCCGGTTGCGCACCGCCAGCCGGTAGCGGCCCCGCAGCCAGCCGTGCCGGCGGCCCGGGGTCAACTCCGTGCGCAGTTCCCGGAACTCCCCGACGTGCACGGTGGTTTCGACCACCCGCACCGACTCGGGGTGTTCGGCCGGCAGGATCCGCACTCCGAGGGGCGTCTCACCGGCCCGGACCTCCGGGGAGCGCGGCGGCTCCAGACGGATCGTCACCGTCTGCGAGGTGCCGGGATACAGGGATATCCGTGGGGGGTCCACAGTGGTCCAGGCGGCACAGTCCCCGACGACCTCCAGGTCGTACGCCTCGACGATGTCGCCGTCGTTGCGGACCGTCACACTGGTCGTGGCTGTGTCGCCCGGTGCCACCGTCACAGCCGGGATGTCGAGGCCGGCTGCACCGGGGCCGGAAGAGGCTTCGGAAGGCGTCACGCCACCACGGTAGGACCGTGCTCGAGGGCTCAACGAGGAGCGCGAGGGCAACACCCGGGCAGTCGTCGTGCCCGGGGACAACAACCGATCTCTCCGCAGGAGGACGTGGCCCGCGGCGGTACTCCGTCGCGGTGCGCCGGCAGCGCACGGGCGGCCCGTCCCCACGTCGTCCCGCGGACCCGGCACTTACGGAACAGGTAGCTTCCCATGCACTCCTCAGAGAAGATCACCCCGCCCACGACCGCCCCCACGCCCTATGTG